>JBGQGN010000068.1:0-11285 GCA_041497395.1 Methylomirabilia bacterium | reverse complement strand
GGCCGCTCGTCGTGGGCGGTCGGCACGAGGACGGCCTTGTGGGCGACCAGCGGCAGCCCGAGCGTCGTCGGGAGGTAGAGGTACGTGTAGAAGAGGAAGCCATCGTGGTCGTCGGCGTGGGCCCGGATCCACTCGACCAGGAGCGGCGCCAGCGGGCCTTGCCGCCGGACCCACTCCGCCTCGTCGAAGAACGTGTGGGGCGTGGCGTAGAGCCAGTCCGCATAGCGCCCGAACGCGCGCACGCGGCGCGGGCGGTCCACGGGGAACCGGCGCACGCGCACCCCGTTGACCGTGTCGACGCCCGGCGGGTAGACGTTCCGCCAGGTGAGGTAGTCCCGCGCGCAGGTGGTCAGGACCTCGACGTCGTGGTGGGGCGCGAGCGCCTCCGCGACGCGCCGGCACTCGTACTCGGCGCCTCCGTCGATCTCGGGGCCGTAGCGCTGCACCACGAAGGCGAGCCGGAGCCGGGTCCCCGGATCCATCACCGGATCGCCTCCGCGCTGGCCAGGGTCTCGAGGTGCTCCCGCAGGGTGGCCCCGATCGTGTCGGCGTCGAACGCCCGGAGCCGGGCGCGCTGCCCGGCGGCGACGGCGGCGCGCACCGCCGGGTCGCGGACGACCCGGTGGACCAGCTCGGCGATGGCCGGGAAGTCCTTCTCCCGGACCAGGAGCCCGGCGTCGCCCATCGTGCCCGGCACGCCGGCGGCGGCATAGGCGACCACCGGCACGTCGAAGTGCATGGCCTCGAGGAGCGGCACGCAGAAGCCCTCGTGCTCGGAGAGGCAGAGGTAGGCCGATGCGAGGCGGTAGTAGGTGCAGAGCTCCGCCTGCGACACGGCGCCGGCGAACACCACGTGGTCGAGGAGGCCGAGCTCCGCGCAGAGCTTCTGACAGCCGGCGAGGTAGGTCTCGGTGTCCACCGCCGACCCGACGACGATCAGCCGGCTCTCCGGGTCGAGCCGCCGGTAGAAGTAGTACGCCTTGATGAGGTCCTCCACGCGCTTGTTCGGGGCGAGGCGGCCCACGAACAGGAGGTTCGTCCCGCGCCCGTACGCCTCCTCGAGCGCCCGGACCGGGGGATGGGCGTACTGGTCCCAGTCGACCAGGATCGGCAGGACCCCGGTCCGCCGGAAGCCCGCGCTCTCGAGCTCCTGTCGGTTGAACTCCGAGACCCCGAGGGCGAGCTCGGCCACGTTCCGGAGCCGTGCGAGCTCCCAGCGCCCGCGCCGGCAGCGGTCGGCGACGCGCGCGTTGACCCCGACGAAGTACGCGGGCGGGGTGATGTTGTGGTAGACGATGGCGCGCCGGTCCGGCAGGCTCGCGAAGAAGCTGGTGACCTCCGACCCGATCGAGAAGTGGAAGAGCACCACCGTGTCGGGCGAGGACACCGCCCGGTACGTCGTGTAGAAGTGGGCGTCCTTCAGGAGGCTCATGTGGCGGTACTGCGCGTACACGTCGGAAGCATAGCCCCAGCTCCGGAGGAGCCGGCGGAGAGCCCGGACGTGGTTGCCGATGGCATCCCCCACGTCGAAGTTCGACACGAGCTGGTGGACGGCCCGCACGGGCGGGCGCGTCATGGGAGCCGGGCGCCCACCCGGCGGAGGATGGCGAGGTAGTTGTCCGTGACCCGGTCCCACGTGTAGTTGGCGAGGACGTACGCGCGCCCGGCCTCGCCCATCCGCCGGCGGAGCGCCTCGTCCCGGGCCAGGAGCTCCAGCGCCTCGACGAACTCGAAGTAGTCCTCGAAGAAGAGGCCCCCGTTCGACGCGAGGCAGTGGTCGCGCGTCACGGCGCACCGCCCGTGGACGAGCGAGGGAGTGCCGGCCAGCCACGCCTCCATCATGACGAGCGAGAAGCTCTCGAGGAGCGACGGCTGGCAGAGCGCCAAGGCGGCCGCGTAGGCGTCCGCCTTGTCCTGCGGGGGAATGAACCCGAGGTCGAGGATGTCGGCAGACAGGCGCGCCGGGATGCGCACACCCCCGGAGCCGATGAGCACGAGCCGGAGCCGGCTCCCGGGATGCGTGAGCTTGTAGCGGGCGAAGTACTCGACCAGCAGCGGCGTGTTCTTCTCCGCCGCCTTCCGGCCGGCGTAGAGGATGAAGGGGTCGAGCACCCGGTGCGTTCGCCGGAACCGGGCGCCGTCGCCTGGCGGCGGCGCGTCGACGCCCTCGCCGACCAGGTGGAAGCGCTCCGCGTCGGCACCGGCCAGGCTCTCCGCCAGCGCGCGCTCCGCGGGCACGTGGAAGCAGACGGCGCGGACCGCGCGCAGGACGCGGCGCGTCCACTTCAGCTGGGCGAACGGCTCGTCGTGGAGGCACGGGATCAGGAGCGAGCGCTCCGGCGCCACCAGCGCGCCCTCCCAGGTGGTGCCGAAGCAGTACGGGATGAACGCGTACCAGTACCGGTCGCGCTCGCCGCCCAGGTACGCGTAGAGGTCGTGGGAGTTGACCGATTCCCGGACGAAGTCCTCTTCCTCGAAGGAGGTGAGCGTCCCGCCGAGGGTGAGGCGCCACTGGAGCCGGGCGTACCGCTCGGGGTCGCGCGGCCGGACCTTGAAGCGGCGCACGACGAGGCCGTCCTCCTCGGTCACGCCGTCCGGGTGGTGATCGGCCCAGGGTGAGGCGTGGTCGCGCGCGCAGGTCGTGAGGATCTCGACGGGGACGCCCCGGTCCCGGAGCGCCCGCGCCGTCGCGCGGCACTCGGCCTCGGCGCCGCCCGGGATGTCCCGCCCGTACCAGGGTGCGACGAAGGCGAGCGTGTCAGGCAACGAGGCGCTCCAGGGTCTCGTGAAGGCGCGCGGTCACCGCGGGCCAGCTGTACATGGCCTCGACGTAGGCCCGGCCCTGGTCACCGAGAAGGCGTCGCCGCTCGGCGTCCTCGAGGAGGAGGTCGAGCGCCTCCGCGAACTCGTAGAAGTCCTCGAAGGCCAGGCCGCCGCCGGCGCTCAGGACGTGATGTGTCGTGACCGCGCAGCGCGCGTGGACGAGGACCGGCGTCCCCGCGAGCCAGGCTTCCATCAGCACGATCGAGAAGGACTCGTTGACGGACGGCTGGCACACCACCGTGGCGGCCGCGTAGGCCGCCGCCTTGGCGGCGGCGTCGAGATAGCCCAGATCCCGCACCCCCGGGGTGCCCGGCGGCGCGGTGACCGGGCCGTCGCCGGCGAGCACGAGCGTCAGGTCGGAGCCGCGCACGGCGCGGTAGCGGAGCGCGTACTCGATGAGGAGCGGGACGTTCTTGCCCGTCTCCTTCCGGCCGAGATAGAAGAGCAGCGGCCCCTCGAGGCCGTGGCGCCGGCGGAGCGCCGCCGGGTCGGCGGGGGGCGGCGGATCGAAGCCGAGCCCCACGACACCGGCCGGGCGGTCCCCGATCCCGTAGAGCTTCTCGGCCAGCGCGGCCTCGGGCGGCGAGTTGAAGATGAAGCCCCGGCAGGCCTGGAACGCCTCCCGGACGACACCGAGGTGGGCGAACGGCTCGTCGTGAAGGCACGGGATGAGGACGGCCCGCCCGGGGACGAGCGGCACGCCGTGGAGCGTCGTCCCGAAGAGGTACGGGGCGAAGCAGACGAGGTCGTAGTCACCCTGTCGCCGGGTGAGGTGGTCAAAGAGTTCCGTGCTCCCGACCGACTCCTCCGCCCAGCGGGCCTCCTCTTTCGGGCGGAGCCGCGAGCCCCGGAGAATGCGCTGCTGGAGCCAGGCGTGCCGGCGCGTGTCGCGGAGCCGTACCGGGAAACGGCGGACCACCACGCCCGCCTCGCGGCTCGCGCCGGCCGGGAGCACGTTCTTCCACGAGAGGTGATCCCGCGCGCAGGTCGTCAGCACCTCGACGGCGCTGCCCGAGGCGGCGAGGTGCTCGGCGAGCCCGCGGACGAGGGTCTCGGCGCCTCCCACGACGTCGGCGCCGTAGCGAGGCACGACGAACGCGAGCCGGGGCCCGTGGCCCGGCGCCGCGCGCCCGTCGGCCCGCTCCGCGGGTGTCGCGCGCGCCCGCCCGAGGAGCCGCCTCATGGGCGCCGCCCGATCACGGCGTAGTCCTGCGCGCCCCACAGGAGCTGGTTCAGGCGCTCGAAGTTGTCGTTGATCTGGCTCAGGAAGACCTCTTCGTAGCGGCGCATGTACCAGAAGGGCTCGAGCCGCTGGAGCTTCCCGTCGGGCGGCACCGGGTTCACGTACCGGATCTCGACGTCCCGGAACCCCGCGGCCTCCAGCACGAAGCGCGCCGCCTCGGGATGGATGGGTTTCAGATGCGAGAGGTCGACGTAGAACGCGCCGGAGAAGACGGTGAGGCACGCCGGGTTCGGCGTCTCGCAAAGCAGCACCCCGCCCGGCCGGAGCTTCCGGTGGGCCAGCCGCACGAGGGCGATGAGCGCCTCGGGCGGGATGTGCTCGATCACCTGGGCCGAGAAGATGCCGCCGAGTCCGCCGTCGGGCTCCGCGTCCAGGTAGGCGATCGCGTCCGCCTGCTCGGCGGCGAGGCCGGCCTCCCGGCACCGCGCCACCATCGCCGCGTCGACGTCGATGCCGCGGGCCTCGATGCCCGCCTCGCGGCACAGCTCGAGGAACTCACCGCGCCCGCAGCCCACGTCGAGCACGCGGCCCGCGCCGGTGAAGAGATCGAGGTAGGCGCGCTGGCGGTGGCGGATCTCCTCGCGGGTCCCACGGTGCCGATCCTCGAACTGAACGTAGGCGGTGGCGGGGAGCGCGCCGAGGCCCGACGGCACGGCCGGCGGGGGCGCGAGCTCCACGGCCGGGGCGCGCAGGCGCAGGCGCTCCATCTCGCCCCGGAGATCCTCCACGCGGGCCGTGAGGACGCCGAGACGCTCGGCGACCTCACGCTCCTTCCGCTGCCGCTCCCCGTGCTCGACCGTCAGCCGCTCCTGGAGGTCGAGGGACAGGTCCTCGAGGCGACGGGTGAGGGTGGCCAGGCCGTCGCGAACCGGCAGGACGAAGGCGTTGAGGAGGTGGAGGAGGGCGCTGTTGAACTCGACCTGGCGGGCGAGGATCAGCGTGATGTACGGTCGGGTGACGCGCCGGAGGAGCTTCTTCGCCGCGACGATGCCCGCGCCGACCCCCGCGCGGTGGGACGCGATGACGGGCTCGGCGGCGGTGTCCCACTCGTCGTTGAGCTGCTCCAGGTGCTCCTCCAGCTCGTCCTGGAACGTCGGCGCGCTCTCCGCGAGCTCGATCTCCATCTGGGTGATGCGCCGGACCTCGTCCTCGGAGTAGAAGCCGGAGGCCCGCCGCTCCTGCACCCGCGCCTTGATCTCCTCCATGAGCCGGCCCGCGTCCACCGTTTCCTTGCTCGCGCGGCCGTCGCTCACCGGATGCCCCGTGCCGCGCGGGAATCTGGTGGACAGCCTTCGGCCTGCGGGGGGCGGTCCGGGGCCTGTGGCGGCCGGCCTTGATCGGACGGCCTGCGGCCTGTGGCGGCCTGTGGGCTCACGCTTCGTCGCCTCCGCCGTGCTGGAGCCGCCACCGGTGGGCGAGCCGCGCCACGCCCGTGTCGCGCACCCGGGAGCGCACGGCGAAGGCGTAGAAACGGCTGTGGTAGTCGTACGGGTGGCCGTCGCGCGCGTGGACGGCGACGTCGAGGAGGTACTCTCCCTCGACCAGATCGAGCCGCTCGATCTGCATGGTGACCACGCCCTCGCCGTCGACCTTCCCGAACGCGAGTCCCTCCACCGCGGTGTTGGTCCCGTAGCAGCAGACCCCGTCCTTGCGGAAGACGCCGACGCCGAACACGGGGTCCTCGACCGGCCGATGCGCGCGGAAGGTGAGCTGGACGGCGCAGGGCTCGCCCGTCTCGAAGAGGTACCGCTCGTGGCCGTCCCCGCCGGTGAGCTGGACGCGGGTCAGCTCGACCTCCCGGCCTCCCCAGCGCGCGGCGGTGCCCGTCCGGGCGAGCGCCTCGGCCTGCGCGTGCTCCACGCCGAGCGCCCGGGCTTCCTCGCGCGCCACGTGGTCCAGGTAGCGGCCCACGACCTCCCGGGTCTCGCCATGAGCCTGGAGTCGCCCCCGGTCGAGCCACACCGCCTCATCGCAGAGACGCTCGATGCTGCCGAGGTCGTGGGAGACGAGCACGATCGTCTTCCCGCGCGCCTTGAACTCCTGGATCTTGCCCACGCACCGGTGCTGGAAGGCCTCGTCGCCGACGGCCAGCACCTCGTCGATCAGGAGGACGTCCGGGTCCACCGTGACCGCGATCGCGAAGCCGAGCCGCATGTACATCCCCGACGAGTAGGTCTTGACGGGACTGTCGACGAAGGTCTCGAGCCCGGCGAAGGCGACGATCTCGTCGAACCGGGCGCGGATCTCCGCGCGAGAGAGGCCCAGCAGCACGCCGTTGATGTAGATGTTCTCGCGCCCGCTGAACTCCGGGTGGAAGCCGGCGCCGAGCTCGATCAGGGCGGACACCCGCCCGCGCACCGAGACCTGACCGGCGGTCGGCTTGAGGATGCCTCCGAGGACCTTGAGCAGCGTGGACTTGCCGGAGCCGTTCGAGCCGACGATCCCGACCATGCGCCCGCGGCCGAGGTCGAGGCTCACGTCCCGGAGCGCCCAGAGCTCCTCGCCCGAGAAGAGCCCGGGCCCGCCGTGCCCGACGAAGAGGCGGACGAAGAGGTCCTTCACGGTGGAGACCTGGCGCCCCCGGTGGAGCCGGAAGCGCTTCGAGACGTCCCGGAGGGAGATCGCGACGTCCTTCGGCACTGGCGGCACTGGCGGCGCTGGGCGCGCGGGCGTCCCGCTCACCGCGTCAGATCTCCTCGGCCAGGCTGTCGCGGAGGCGGTTGAACACCCACCAGCCACCGACCAGCGCGAGAG
Source organism: Methylomirabilia bacterium (assembly GCA_041497395.1). GTDB lineage: Bacteria > Methylomirabilota > Methylomirabilia > Rokubacteriales > DASRDR01 > DASRDR01. The sequence continues at coordinate 4,465 of JBGQGN010000068.1, read as the reverse complement.
CCGCGCAGACGCTCACGGTTCCGAGGTGGATCCAGTGCGGCTCGCGGCCGAAGAAGAAGATGTTCTGGTAGCTCTGAACGAGCCCGGCGATCGGGTTCAGGAAGTAGAGCGGCCGGAGCGGCACGACCAGGGTCTCGCTCAGGTGGAGCGTCGTCGGCACGGTGGACACCGGATAGAGGATCGGCGTCAGGAAGAACAGCAGCGTCAGCCCGTTCGTCAGGATCTGCTCCACGTCCCGGAGATGGACGTTGAGCGCCGCCAGCGCCAGCGCGAGACCGGTGGTGAGGAGTAGCTGGAGGACGAGGAGCAGCGGCAGGAACAGCAGCACCGCGTGCGGGCGGATGCCGAAGACCAGGAGGAACCCGAACAGGAGGGGCAGCGACAGCAGCATGTTGATCAGGTTCGCGAGGACGGAGACCAGCGGAAGCACCTCCGCCGGGAACAGGATCCGCTTGACCAGCGCCCCCGAGGCGACGATGACACCGGCGGCGTGGGCGAGCGAGGACGAGAACCACAGCCAGGGGAGGAGCCCGGAGAACAGGAAGACCGCGTACCCCTCCATCGGCACCCGGAGGTAGATCGAGAACACGAGGGCGTACACCAGCATCAGGAGCAGCGGGTTCAGGAACGACCAGAGGAAGCCGAGGAAGGAGCCGCGGTAACGCGCCCGGAGCTCCCGCAGGACGAGCGTCCCGATCAGGGCGCGATATCGGTACAGATCGACGAGGTGTCCTACCATGGCCTTCAATCTCACCGCCGGGCGCCCGGTCAGACGCGCCGGCGCCAGTCGTCCAGCACGTCCTCGAGGCTCTGTCGGAATGGGATGGTGGGAGCCCAGCCCGTGAGCGCCCGGAGCTGGCTGGCGTCCCCCATGAGCAGCGGGAGGTCGATGGGGCGAACGCGCTGGGCGATCTGGCGCACCTCGATCGGGCACGTGGCGTACTCGAGGAACCCGTCGATCACCTCTCGGATCGACACGGCCCTGCCCGAGGCGGCGTTGTACGTGCTGCCGGGACGGGCGTGGGCGAGGAGGAGCCAGTAGGCCCGCACCATGTCGCGGACGTCCGTGAAGTCGCGCCGCGTCGTCGTGGTGCCGACCTCGAGGACCGCGGGGACCTGGCCCTTCTCGATCTGGGCGACCTGCCGGGCAACGTCGCTCCAGACGAAGCCGAGCCCCTGCCGGGGGCCGACGTGGTTGAAGGCGCGGACGGTGACCATCGGCAAGCCTTCGGAGCGGGCGTAGTAGCCGACGTAGAGCTCCTGGGACGCCTTCGACAGGGCGTAGGGCGAGAGCGGAGCCCAGGACCGGTCCTCGGGAATCGGCTGCTCGGCCTCGGGGACGACTCCGTAGACCTCGCCCGAGGAAACCACGAGGCAGGGAACCGGATGGCGGCGCAGCCCCTCGCAGATCTGGTACGTGGCCTCGAGGTTCGTCCGGAGGACGTCCGCTCGGAGCGCCCACGAGGTGCCGACCACCGAGGCGCCGGCCAGGTGGAATACGCGATCCGGGCGGGTGGCCCGCAGCACCTTCCCCGCGGCGCCGGCCTCCGTCAGGTCGCAGCTGACGGTGGTCACGTCCCTCCGCACGGCGCCGAGGTTGTCGGACGGCGCGTCCGGCAGGACGGTGCCCACCACCTCCGCGCCCTCCCGCAGAGCGAGCTCCGCGAGATGGCTCCCGGCGAAGCCAGCGATGCCGGTGATCAGGACCTTCACGGCACCCCCAGCCTAGACGCGCCTGCGCCAGTGGTCGAGGAGGTCCTTGAGCGTCACCTCGAACGGGATCGTGGGCTCCCAGCTCGTGGCGCTCCGGAACTTCGAGCAGTCGCCGAGAAGGAGCGTGACGTCGGACGGCCGCATCCGGGCCGGATCCTGCCGCACCTCGACCTTCACGTGGGCCAGGCCGAGGAGGATGTCCAGCACCTGACGCGCGGAGTAGCCCCGGCCCGAGCAGATGTTGTAGACCTCTCCGGGCACGCCGCGCTCGAGGGCCAGCCAGTAGGCCCGGACCATGTCGCGCACGTCCGTGAAGTCCCGGACCGAGTCGAGATTTCCCACCCGGACGACGGGCTCGCGCACGCCCTTCTCGATCTCGGCGACCTGCCGGGAGAAGTTCGAGGTGACGAAGACCTCGCCGCGCCGCGGGCCCGTGTGGTTGAACCCGCGCGTCCGGACCACGTGGAGCTGGTAGCTCCTCCAGTACTGGTAGGCCAGGAGGTCCTGGGTGACCTTGGAGACGGCGTAGGGTGAGAGCGGCCTGAGCGGGCTGTCCTCCCGGATGGGGACCTCGTGGGGCAGGACCAGTCCGTACTCCTCGCTCGATCCGGCGATGTGGACGCGTGCGGGCAGGTCGAGGTCGCGGATCGCCTCGAAGAGGTTCACCTGGCACGCCACGTTGCCGTTCAAGGTCTCGCCGGGCGCCAGCCACGACGTGGGCACGTAGCTCTGAGCGGCCAGGTGGAAGATGCGGTCCGGGCGCACGTCGCGGAGCACGCGCCGGACGGCGCCCGCATCGCGCAGGTCGCACTCGACTCGCCGCACCAGGTCCCCGAGGTGGTCGACGTTCTCCATGCGGCTTCGCCACCGGTGCGTGCCGAAAATCTCGACGTCGCCGCGGGCGACCAGGTAGTCGGCCAGATGGCTGCCGACGAAGCCGGTGAACCCCGTGATGAGGACGCGCATCAGGAATCTCCCTCGAAGAAGCCTCGGACGGCGGCGATCACGGCGTCGATCTCGTCGGGCCGGATCTCGGGGAAGCAGGGGAGCGAGAGCACCTCCCGGGCGGCAGCCCACGCCGCCGGGAAGGGGGTCGCGTCGTAGCCCAGGTCACGAAACAGCGGCTGCGCCGGGATGGGAAGCGGGTAGTGACAGGCGGTACCGATTCCGGCGGCCGTCAGATGCGCGGCGAGGGCGTCCCGTTGAGGTGTGCGGATGGTGTACTGGTGGAACACGTGCGTGCCGCCGGGCCGCTCCGCGGGCAGGACGAGGGGGAGTCCGGCGAGCCCTTCGCTGTAGCGCGCGGCGAGGGCCTGCCGGGCCAGGGTCCACGCTGGCAAGTGGCGCAGCTTCACCCGGAGGATGGCCGCCTGCAGCTCGTCCAGCCGCGCGGTCCACCCGAGATCGGCGTGACGATACTTCTGCGTCTGCCCGTGGTTCCGGGCCAGCCGCAGGTGCGCGGCGAGCGCCGCGTCGGTCGTCGTCACCAGGCCGGCGTCGCCGTAGGCCGCGAGGTTCTTCGTCGGGTAGAAGCTGAAGGCCGCCGCCCGCCCATGCCCGCCCACGGGACGGCCGCCGAGCGTCGCCCCGAACGCCTGGGCGGCGTCTTCCACGACGTGGATCCCGTGGGTGTCCGCGAGGACCCGGAGCGGTCCCATGGCAGCCGGGAGCCCGTAGAGGTGGACCGCGAGGATCACGCGCGTCTGCGGCGTGATGGCGGCCGCGACGCGGTCCGGATCGAGCGTGAGCGTGGCCGGCTCGACGTCGACGAAGACGGGCCGGGCCCCCAGCTCGAGCGCCGCCGTGGCGGAGGCGACGAAGGAGAAGGCGGGGGTCACCACCTCGGTGTCCGGTCCGACGCCGAGCGCCCGCAGGGTCAGCTTGATCGCGTCCGAGCCCGAGCCCAGGCCGATCGCGTGGCTCACCCCCAGGTAAGCGGCGCATTCCGTCTCGAACGCCTCGCCTTCGGGGCCCAGGATGAACTGGCCGCCGCGCAGGACGTGCCGGAGCGCCGACTGGATCTCCGGCTCGATCTGCTCGTACTGACGGGTGAGGTCGAACTGGGGGATCTTCATTGAAAGCCGGTGAACCCCCGCCCGAAGCCGTATTGCCCCAGCTCGAGCAGGTTGATGCTGATCCGGAACTCGTCCTCGTCGACCCGGTCGATGAAGGCCGCGGTGATGGCCCAGCACTGCTCGCGGAATTCGACCTCGAGCCGGTTCTCGATGACGGTGCCGCTGTCGATGTTGTAGTCGCTCGAGAACCGGGCGGTCCAGCGGGTGCCAATCTTGGCCTCGATCGAACCCTGGATGTAGACGAGCTTGCCGTCTTCGCCGTGGCGCGTGCCGAACGCCGCGCGCCAGCGCGCCGCCTCGTAGGAGAAGTCGGTCGTGGCGGCCGTGACGTTGTACTCGTAGGGGTCGAACGACGCGGTCCCCCGGAAGCGGACGCCGTACACCGGCTCGAGGATCAGGTCTGCGACGAGGTCCGAGAGCCGTTTCGGCGTGAAGCTCGTGGTCACAGTGGTCGGGGTCGGCTCGGTCTCCTGGGCGAGACGGCGCCGCCGCTGCGGCGCCGTCGTGGTGGGCACCGGCGCGGGGGTTCCGAAGACCGTCGTCTCGATCGGATCCGGCTCGATCGTGTAGGTCTGGCTGAGCGTGAAACGGATGACCTCCCACACGCGCCCCGGGCGGTCGTCCTGGCCGACGGCGCGCGCCTTGAGCCGGTTCGTCAGGGAGTAGGTGACCGTGTG
>JBGQGN010000067.1:0-11374 GCA_041497395.1 Methylomirabilia bacterium | reverse complement strand
TTCACCAGGCCCTGGACCTGGATCTGGTACACCTCGGCGCACCGCTCGCTCCGCCGCGCGGGATCGAACGGCACGTAGGGGAATCTCTCGTACCGGCGCTCGGGAAGCAACCGGCCGAGGCGCGGCAGCTCCAGCGGCACGTCGATCGTACGGAACCGGCCGAGCTCGCCCTGGTGGCGCTGGACCGCGTCGCCGAAGCTGGTCTGCCGCAAGCGGTCCTGCGTGAGGCGCTCGAGGTCAACATCGCCGCACGTGAGCTGGTCCTCGTAGCGGAACCGCTCGGATTCGGCGAGCCGAGTGCCGTTCTCGCAGATGAGGGCGTGGCCATCCCAGGCGAGATCCGTGGTCGACTCTCCGAACCCGGCCGCCGCGTAGAGGTACGCGGCCAGGCAGCGGGCCGACTGGCTCTCGACGAGCAGACGTCGGTAGTCGGCCTTGCCGATCGTGGCGTCGGAGGCCGAGAGGTTGAGCAGCACCGTCGCGCCGGCGAGCGCGGCCACCGAGGAGGGCGGGACCGGCACCCACAGGTCCTCGCAGATCTCGATGTGGAACACGAGCCGGGGCTGGGCCGCCATCCGGAAGAGAAGCCGGCTGCCGAAGGGGACGCCGTGCTGGTCGCTCAGGTCGATGGTGTCCCGGGACGCCGTGTCCCCGGGCGTGAACTGGCGTCGCTCGTAGAACTCCCGGTAATTCGGCAGGTACGTCTTCGGGATGACGCCGAGCACGCGGCCCTGACTGATCACGACCGCGCAGTTGTAGAGCAGGTGGTCGACCTCGATCGGCATGCCGACCACGGCGGCAAGCGAGAGGGCCTCCGAGGCAGCCACGACCGCCCGGAGCGCATCGAGGCAACCATCGAGCAGCGCCCGCTGGTGGAAGAGATCCTCGCAGGAATACCCCGACAGCCCGAGCTCGGGAAAGAGCGCGAGGATCGCCTGCCGCCGGGCCGCGCGGCGCATTCCCTCGATCGTCTGGTGACCATTGAACGCAGGGTCCGCCACACGCACTTCGGGCGTCGCCACAGCGACACGGACGAGGTCGTGGCTGTAGAGGTTGAAGAAGCTCTCGCCGCCCTTCATGGCTGTCGGGAGCCCGCGGCCAGCTCAGCATCCTCAGGGGGGAAACGCGTGGCGCCGGCGCCGTGCTCGAGCAGCTCAGGTCCCGGAATCCTTCGCATGGGAATCCTCGCGGCGAGGATAGCAAGTCCCCGGCCATCCGCCACCCCTTGGCGAGGGCCGCAACGGAACAGGCTGCCCACGGTCAGCCCGCCGGCACGGCGCGCAGGAGCGCGACCGGTCCCTCGTCCAGCGTGATTCGAGCCGGGACGAACTGCTGGACGACCCAGGCGACCGTGCGCAGATGGGACGACGCCGTCGGACTCGTCAGGCCGGACTCTTCCCGCGCCAGGGCCAAAAAGGGCACGATCTGGTCGGCGAGGTGGTCATCAACGTCGGCGCCGCTCGTCCGGAAGCCGAGCAGCCCGTCGACGGCCTCGTCCGCCACGCGCTCTGCCGGGACGCCCCGGCGCCCGAGCGCGGTGAAGCCACCCCGGCCCGGCACCGCGAGGAAGAGCACGGTGCCCGGCCCGACCGCGGTGGCGTCTTCCTCGATCGTGATCTCCGCCGACACTCCTGCCGCCGCGAGCCGCTCGACGGCGCGGCGGCGCTGGCGTTCGGCGATCGATCTCGGAAGCCGCGACACGGCGGAGAGGCCACGAACCGAGCCGAAGTCGGGCGGCCCTTCGAGAACGAAGCCCCGGAGGCCCTGCGTGGGCTGGACGGTCATCTCGATCTCCCCGCCTCCCGCCGGATACCAGCCCCAGCGACGCAGCCGCACCTCGGCCCACACGCCGATTCGCCCGAGTGCCGGGAGATACACGTCGGTCAGATATTGGACGGGCGGGCTCCCGGGCACATGGGTCCCCCCGACCAGGCTGAGGCGCGAGAGCCCCGGCGCAAAGGACAGAGGGAGGAGCAGGGCCTGAAACAGCAATGTGACCGACCCGGCGCTGCCCCGGATGGCGCCGATGTCGAAGCGGTGGTCTCCCCCGCGCAGCGTCCGAGGGATGAACCGGAGCTCGGTGGACCCGAGCGCATCACCCACCACGTCGGCGTCGCTGATCGCGGCCAGCGCCCGGACCACCGTCAGATGCTGGGGCCGGAGCCCCGGCTTCGGCCGAGCCGCTCGGATCCGCGTCAGGGCCACGGATCGCCCAAGCAGCACCGCTAGCGAGAGTGCCGTTCGGAGAATCTGCCCCCCGCCCTCCCCGTGGCTCCCGTCGAGCGTCAACACCGGACCGCCAATCCGGACATCGTGAGCAGGCATGGCGACGGCACGGCGCTCCGGCCTCAGGGGCGGCACGCTCCGGGAGCACCTCGGGCAGCAGCCGGTCCACGCCGAGCCCGAGCTCGGCCACGTGCCAGAGGAAGATCGGGTTGACCTCGGTCAGCGGCGCGGTGCCGACCCCCTATCCGGGATCCTGCCGATCGATTGGTTCCCATCTCGGTCCTTTCTTCGGCCCTGCGCAGGTACCCTCGCCCACGACGCGCTCCCGCGGCCGCCACACCTGCTGAGGGGACGATGCGACCAGTGTGCCTGGCACGAGCGTCCGCGATTCCGGTTTGCAGGAGGCACGAGCGAGCGGCCATCTCTCCGCGCACCGGACGGCCGTGACGCCGCAGGCGGTCGGGAACGGGTAGACATACAGGGCGTCTCCCGTTGGGGAGACGGTGCCGCAGTGGGACACCAGCGGGACACCAAGGCCGTTCTCCGGCGAGGGCTGGATGGCCTGGAACGACCCGTTCCAGCCTGTTCCCTCGGCACGCCGGTTGCGAGTACTCAGGGAATGGCGGCGTCGGGGGAACCGGCTACTGCCCGAGGAGGTTCGGCAATGCGGCATCCAAAGCGGTCGATCAGGCGCAACATCCGGACACGAAAGCCGAGGCATCCCCGGCGCGAGACCCAGGAGTTCGAGCCTATGAACTGGCCCGAGTCCATCCGCGTCGGGGACCGGATGACCCCCGCCCCCTCAACGGTACGGCCGACGGCGAAGGTCGCCGACGCCGTGCGGTTGATGAGAGAAGCGAAGATCCGTCACCTGCCCGTCGTGGACGCCAGCAAGCGCCTCGTCGGAATCGTGACCGACCGGGATCTCCGGCAGGTCATTCTCGACCCACGACTCGAGGAACGACTCGGCGGGGGGTTGGCCAGCGCGCTGGAGGGTCTCACAGTCCGGGACGTCATGACGTGGACGGTGTTCACGGTTCGGCCGGAAACCGAGATCCGCGACGCGGCCCGGCTCCTGCACCACCGGAAGATCGGCGCGCTCCCGGTCGTGAAGAACGAGCGGCTCGTCGGGATCCTCACCGAGACCGACGTCATTCGGGTATTCGCCGAGGTCCTCGAGGAGGGGGTACTGTCGCCTCCGTACCGATGGGCGCTCCGGGCTCCATGAGCGCGGCGCTGGAACTACCAATCGTCCCATCGCTCCGGGGAGCGTTCGTCTCGGGACCCGTCATCACCCGAGACGCCGCCCTCTTCACCGATCTCTACGAGCTCACCATGGCGGCGTCGTACTTCCGGGAAGGGATGCACGACCCCGCCACGTTCAGTCTCTTCGTTCGGAAGCTCCCGAAGAGTCGGTCGTTCCTCATCGCAACGGGGCTCGAGGACGTCCTGAACTACCTTCAGGGCTTCCGTTTCTCCGACGACGCGCTCGCGTACCTGACGGCAACGCGCCGATTCGACGATCGCTTCCTCCGCTTCCTCGCCGACCTCCGGTTCACGGGCAACGTGCGAGCCGTCCCCGAAGGGACGGTCGTCTTCCCCGATGAGCCGCTCCTGGAGATCACTGCGCCCATCATCGAAGCCCAGCTCGTTGAGACGGCGGTCATGAACGCCTGTCACTTCCAGACGGTCCTCACCACCAAGGCGGCCCGCTCCGTCATCGCGGGACACGGGCGCGCGATCGTCGAGTTCGGCCTCCGGCGCACCCCCGGGATCGATGCCGGAATGAAGGCCGCACGGTGCACATACCTGGCGGGCGCCGTGATGAGCAGCAACGTTCTCGCGGAGCGCTCCTACGGCATCCCGGCCACGGGGACGATGGCGCACTCGTACGTGGTCGCCTTCCCCCGTGAGATCGACGCGTTCCGCGCGTTCGCACGCGCCTTTCCGGAGAACACGACCCTCCTGATCGACACCTACGACACGGTCACCGCCACCCACAAGGCAGTCCAGGTGGGAAAGGAGATGGAGGCTCGGGGACACCGGCTGGCCGGCGTACGACTGGACAGCGGCGACATCCTGACCCTCAGCCAGGAGGTGCGACGGATCCTCGATGCGGCCGGGCTCGGCTACGTGCGCATCTTCGTCAGCGGCGGCCTCGACGAGCACGTCATCGACGAGCTCCTCACCGCCGGAGCGCCGATCGACGCCTTCGGGGTCGGAACGCGCATGGATGTCTCCGCCGACGCCCCGTACTTGGACATGGCCTACAAGCTCGTGCGCTACGCCGGCCGGAACGTGCTCAAGTTCAGCACGGGCAAGGAAACGTGGACCGGCGAGAAGCAGGTCTACCGCACACGGGGACCCAACGGCCACTTCGCGGGTGACCGGCTGGCCCTGCGAGAGGAGGACCGGCCCGCAGGCGCCGAGCCTCTCCTCGGCACGGTGATGACCTCGGGAGCAGTCACAACGCCGCTCCCGGCCCTGCCGGCGATCCGCGACTACTGTGCGGCTCAGCTCCGTGCGCTGCCTGACGCCGTGCGCCGGCTCAGTGACCCCGCGACGTACCCGGTGGCCTACAGCGATCGCCTCATCGCCCTCCAGCGGTCGCTCAAGGCCGAGATCGAAGCCCTCGAGGTACGTGGCGCCGGCTGAGGCGCGGCAGGCCAGGATGAGGCGGGATCCTTGTCGACCGGGCGCTTGATCCGGTCTCAGGCCGGGGTCATCCCGTCATCGGGCTTCGGTCTCGAGTAATTCCAGGGACTCGCGGGCGAGCCCCTGGGGCACCCGCACCCCAATCTGGGGGCAGCGCGTCAACGCCCGGAGGTCGACAAGCCACCAATTTGAATGGGACAACGCTTGTGGCACCCCGGATGCACTAGAGGCCAGCGACGCCGGGGGTGTCCGTTTCCCGAGGAGGGATGAGTGGCCTGGCCGACCATCGTCAAGACGCCGAGCACGTTCACGGTGGCCCCGAACCTCGGGGACTACGAGCGCGTACGTGCCAGCTTCTCCTGGGCCGACGCCCGGCGCGGGCTTGCCGGCCTGCCCGGCGGCGGCCTCAACATCGCCCACGAGGCGATCGACCGGCACGCATCGGGGCCGCGGCGCGATCATCTCGCGCTCCGCTGGCTCGGAAAGCGCGGCGAGATCGAGGACTACACCTACGGTCGGCTGCAGGAGCTCACGAACCGCTTCGCGAACGTCCTGGCGGGGCTCGGCGTGGCCAAGGGCGACCGAGTCTACGCCCTGGCCGGCCGCCTACCTGAGCTCTACGTCGCCGCTCTCGGCACGCTCAAGCATCGGAGCGTGTTCTGCCCGCTCTTCTCCGCCTTCGGCCCCGAGCCGATCCGGGCGCGTTTGGCCATCGGCCAGGCAAGGGTGCTGGTGACCACAGCCTCGCTCTATGACCGGAAAGTGGCGGCGTTGCGCCCGGTCCTGCCACACCTCGAGCAGGTTCTGCTGGTCGGCGACGACCGCCAGCCGACCCGAGTGCCAGGGACCCACGACTACCACCAGCTCGTGGCCGGGGCCGGCGACCACTTCGAGATCGGGCCGACCGATCCGGAGGATCCGGCACTGCTCCACTTCACGAGCGGCACGACCGGTACGCCAAAGGGCGCGGTCCACGTCCACGAGGCGGTCCTGGCTCACCACGTCACGGGGCAGCTGGCGCTCGACCTCCATCCGGATGACGTCTTCTGGTGTACCGCGGATCCAGGCTGGGTGACCGGGACGTCGTACGGGATCATCGCGCCCCTGACGAATGGCGTGACGAGCATCGTCGACGAGGGTGACTTCGACGCCGCCCGCTGGTATAGCGTCCTGGACAAGGAGCGGATCACCGTCTGGTACACCGCCCCTACGGCGATCCGCATGCTGATGAAGGCCGGCACGACCCTCGCCCGCGCCCACGACTTCCGGGCCCTCCGTTTCCTGGCCAGCGTCGGCGAGCCGCTCAACCCGGAGGCGGTGGTGTGGGGCCAGGAAGCCTTCGGACTCCCGTTCCACGACAACTGGTGGCAGACGGAGACCGGCGGCATCATGATCGCCAATTTCGCCGCCCTGGACATCCGGCCGGGATCGATGGGCCGGCCTCTTCCCGGGGTCGAAGCCGCCATCGTCCGGAAGACAGGCGACGACAAGGTCGAGGTCATCGAGGAACCGGACGTCCAAGGCGAGCTGGCGCTCCGCCCGGGCTGGCCCTCCATGTTCCGCGCGTACTGGGAGGAGCCTGAGCGCTACCGGAAGTGCTTCGCCGGCGGGTTCTATCTCACCGGCGACCTCGCCCGCCGGGATCGAGATGGCTACCTCTGGTTCGTCGGACGAGCCGACGACGTCATCAAGACGTCGGGGCATCTCATCGGTCCCTTCGAGGTGGAGAGTGTCCTCATGGAGCACAAGGCCGTGGCGGAGGCCGGGGTGATCGGCAAACCGGACCCGGTGGCGATGCAGGTGGTCAAAGCGTTCGTTTCGCTCAAGGACGGCTACGTGCCGACGCCCGAGCTCCGCCGCGAACTGCTGGCGTTCGCGCGCACCCGCCTCGGGGCGGTCGTCGCGCCGAAGGAGATCGAGTTCCGGCCGACCCTCCCCAAGACGCGCAGCGGGAAGATCATGCGTCGCCTTCTCCGGGCACAGGAGCTCGGGCTGCCCGAGGGCGACACCTCGACACTAGAGACGAGCTGAGGTCCTGCGATGCCATTTCCCTGCCTGCCGAATCTCCCCGTCGAACGCGACCGCGTGCTTCATCTCCTCCGCGAGATGCTCCGCATCCGCCGCTTCGAGGAAAAGGCGGCCGAGCTGTACACGGTCGGCAAGATCCGTGGCTTCCTGCACCTCTACATCGGCGAGGAGGCGGTGGCGGTGGGCGCCATGCAGGCCCTCACCGCCGACGATGCCATCGTGGCGACCTACCGCGAGCACGGGCATGCCCTCGCCCGCGGCATCCCGGCGGGACCGCTGATGGCCGAGATGTACGGGAAGGCCAACGGGGTCAGCCGGGGCCGGGGCGGGTCCATGCACTTCTTCGACGTGAGCCGCCGCTTCTACGGGGGCCACGCGATCGTCGGAGCTGGACTCCCGATTGCCGTGGGCCTGGCTCTGGCGGACCGGCTGCAGGGGCGCCCGCGGGTGACGGCGTGCTTCTTCGGAGACGGCGCGGTCGCCGAGGGCGAGTTTCACGAGTCACTGAACCTCGCTGCCCTGTGGAAGCTTCCCGTCCTCTTTCTGTGCGAGAACAACCTATACGCGATGGGGACGGCCATCGCCCGCCATCAGGCCCAGCCGGATCTCGCGCGCAAGGCGGAGAGCGCCGGTCTCTGCGCGGAGGTGGTGGATGGGATGGACGTCCTCGCCGTCGAGGCCGCCACGCGGCGGGTCGCGGACACGGTCCGGCTCGGGCTCGGTCCGCATTTCCTGGAACTCCAGACCTACCGGTTCCGGGCGCATTCGATGTATGACCCCGAGCTCTATCGCACGAAGGAAGAGGTCGAGCAGTGGAAGATCCGCGATCCGATCGCGACCTTCGCAACCCGGCTTCGCGAGTGGCGGCTCCTGTCGGACCCCGACTGGGCTGCCCTCGAGGCCACGGTGGCCGGCGAGATCGAGGACGCGGTCCGGGTTGCCGAGGAGGGGCCCTGGGAGCCAGTCGCGGATCTGACGCGAGACGTGTACACCCCGAGCGGGACCCCATGACCGGCAAGCTGACCTACCGGGAAGCGGTCCGGGCGGCACTGCGGGAGGCTCTCGCCGGTGATCCGCGCGTCTTCCTCATGGGGGAAGACGTCGGCCGCTACGGCGGCGCCTACGCCTGCAGCAAGGGCCTCCTCGAGGAGTTCGGGGGCGACCGAGTGCGCGACACACCGCTCTCCGAATCGACCTTCGTCGGAGCCGGCATCGGCGCCGCGCTCGGCGGCATGCGCCCGATCGTCGAGGTCATGACCGTCAACTTCAGCCTGCTGGCGTTGGATCAAATCGTCAACAACGCGGCCACCCTGCGCCACATGTCGGGCGGTCAGCTGAGCGTCCCGCTGGTCGTGCGCATGGCCACCGGCGGCGGTCGCCAGCTGGCCGCCCAGCACTCCCACAGCCTCGAGGGCTGGTACGCGCACATCCCCGGCATCAAGGTCGTAGCCCCGGCCACCGTAGCCGACGCCCGGGGCATGCTGCGTCTCGCTCTCCGGGATCCGGATCCCGTCTTCATCTTCGAGCACGCGATGCTCTACCCGATGGAGGGCGAGGTCGACGACGCGGCGCTCCCCCGCGACCTGACGCGAGCCGCCGTCCGGCGCTCCGGTGTCGATGTGACGGTGATCACGTACGGCGGATCACTGTGGAAGGCTCTCGAGGCCGCCGAGCAACTCGCCGAGGAGGGCATCGAGGCGGAGGTCCTCGATCTCCGGTCCCTCCGTCCGCTCGACACGCAGGGAATCATGGCCTCGGTCGCCAAGACGCACCGGGCTCTCGTAGTCGATGAAGCCTGGCGCACCGGGAGCCTGGCCGCTGAGATCAGCGCCCAGATCATGGAAGGCGCCTTCTACGACCTGGACGCGCCGGTGGCGAGGCTGTGCAGCGCCGAGGTGCCGATGCCGTACGCGAAACACCTCGAAGACGCGGCCCTGCCCCAGGCGACGACCATCGTCGACGCCATCCGGGGGATGCGAAAGCGCCGTGGCTGAGTTCCTGATGCCGATCCTGGGGGCTGACATGGAGGCGGGCACGCTCGTCGCCTGGCGCAAGAACCCGGGTGATCGCGTCAAGCGCGGCGACGTCGTTGCCGAGGTCGAGACCGAGAAGGGGCTCATCGACGTTGAGATCTTTGCCAACGGCGTGCTCGAGCGGGTCCTGGTCCAACCCGGCCAGAAGGTGCCGGTCGGGACGGTGCTGGCGATCATTCGAGAGGACGGCGCAGCGGTCGGGACTCCGCCCCTGGCGCCCGCGGCGGCTCCGCCGACGTCCCGCCGACTCCGGATCTCCCCGCTCGCGCGGAAGCTCGCGACCGAACTCGGGATCGACCCAGCCGCGATCCCGGGCACCGGCCCGGACGGGGCGATCACCCGCGAGGACGTCGAGCGGGCCGCGCTCCAGCGGCCCGCGATCCCATCCGGCACCCCGCCGGCGCCCACTCCGGGCGTCGTCGACCGCCAGGCCCAGCTCCGGCAGACCGTCGGCGCTGCGATGGCGCGCGCCAAGCGCGAGATCCCGCATTACTACCTCGGCACCACCATTGACCTGGGTCGCGCCACAGACTGGTTGGCGGTCGAGAACGCGAAGCGGCCCGTGCCGACCCGCCTCCTCCCCGGCGTCCTCCTCATGAAGGCGGTGGCGCTCGCCCTCCGGGAGGTCCCGGAGCTGAACGCGCGATGGATCGCCGGGAAAATAGAGCCGAGTCCCGTGATCCACGTCGGCGTTGCCATCTCCCTGCGATCCGGCGGCCTCGTCGCCCCCGCCCTGCACGACACGGATCACCAGAGCCTGGACGAGCTCATGCGAAGTCTCCGCGACCTCGTCATGCGCGCCCGTGCCGGCACGTTGCGGAGCTCCGAGCTCTCCGATCCTACGATCACAGTGACGAGCCTGGGCGAGCAGGGCGTGGAGAGCGTCTTCGGCATCATCTACCCCCCTCAGGTCGCGATCGTGGGCTTCGGCAAGATCGTGGAGCGACCCTGGGTAGTCGAGGGACAGATCATGCCGCGACCAGTCGTCACGGCGACACTCTCGGCCGACCACCGCGTCACCGACGGTCACCGCGGCGGGCTCTTCTTGGTCGCGGTGGATCGGCTCCTGCAGGAGCCGGACCGCCTGTAACGCGCATGAGCCCACCGGCCGCCACAGGTCGAAGACCGGCCGCCACAGGTCGAAGACCGGCCGATCGAAGCCGTCCGATCAACTCCCGCGCAACCAGGATAGCCCAGTGAACAAGGACGAGATCCGCGCGGCCGTCCTCCACGCCCTGGAGGAGATCGCCCCCGAGGCCGATCTCGGTCGAATCGAGCCGACGATGAGCTTCCGGGACCAGCTGGACCTCGACTCCATGGACCTCCTGAACTTCGTGATCGGCTTGCACCATTCATTCCGGGTGGACATTCCCGAATCTGACTACCCGAAGCTCGCCACTCTCAACGGCTGCGTCGAGTATCTTGCCTCGCTCGACGCGACCCGACACAAGGAGACCGCCCCGTGAGCCGGCTCCGGCACACCGGCGGGCCAATGCCCGACGGCACCGAGCGGCTGGGGCCCGTTTGCCCTCGCGGGGCATTCATGTCCCACCGAGGTAGCCCGATCGCGACCTGAATCGCCCGCGAAGGCTCTCGTGGCCCATGGCATTGCGGTTGCACCGGGGTCTCGGTGTGGGGCGATATGAAGTCCTGGAGGACGTGGCCCTCGCCGACTGTGCCCTCGCGGTCGAAGGCCGGGACCTGAACGATCTGTTCGAGACGGCGGCGGGCGCCCTGGTCGAGCTCATGGTCGACCCGGCGACCGTGGAGACCTCAGTCGAGCGGCGGATCGCGCTCTCGGCCGACGAGGTGGACTTGTTGCTCTACGACTGGCTGTCTGAGCTCATCTTCCGGAAGGACCGCGACCGGGAGGTCTTCCCGCAGGCGCGGGTTCAGGTCAGCGGGGACGGCCCGTTCAAGCTGGAGGCGGACGTCCATGGCGGCGTCATCGATCGGGCGCGTACGGCCCTGCGGGCCGATCCCAAGGCCGTGACCTTCCACCGGTTCGCGGTGACCGCCGTCGAGGGTGGCTGGCGGGCCCAGCTCGTGATCGACATCTGAGCCGTTGCCTCAGATGCGTGTGACCGGAGGGTGGCGGCGATGACCGTGACAACGTCCGCGATGAAGGTCATGCCGGCCGGGGACTGCATCTGGGAGATCCCGGCCAGCGAGAAGGCTGGCATGCAGGTCCCGGCGCGCATCTACGCCTCCGAAACGCTGCTCGCGCAGATGGATGCCGGTGTCTTCGAGCAGGTGACGAACGTGGCCTGTCTCCCCGGCATCGTCCGCGCCGCCCTCTGCATGCCCGATGGGCATTGGGGGTACGGCTTTCCGATCGGTGGCGTAGCGGCGTTTCGCGCCGACACCGGTGTGATTTCGCCGGGCGGGATCGGCTTCGACATCAACTGCGGGATGCGGCTCATCCGGACGCG
>JBGQGN010000066.1:0-11434 GCA_041497395.1 Methylomirabilia bacterium | reverse complement strand
GCCGACCGCCGACCACGAGCACGAGCGCCGCAACCGGGAGCTCCAGGCTCTCGTTCGGCGGGAGTCCCCCATCCGTGTCGCCTTCTGCGGGCGTCTCGCGAACTACCAGTACATCAACCAGGACGAGGCGATCCTCCAGGGCCTGCTGATTGCCGATGAGCTCCTCGGGCCGCGCTGATCCGGGGATGGCCCGTCCGGGCGGTCCCGAGCTGTGGGTGGTGATGCCCGTCTACAACGAGGCGCCGGCGCTGCGGGCCGTCGTCGGACGGACCCCGTGGTAGGCTAACCGGGTCGCGTCTGGGCCGGCCCGAGCCGGCCCGCGCCACGACAGGGAGGCCTCGATGCGCGTCGGCTACTTCACGATGCCCCTCCACCCGCCCGGTGCGGATCCCGGCCGCACGATGGCCGACGACCTCGAGCAGCTCGTCTTCCTGGACCAGCTCGGCTACGAGGAGGCGTGGGTCGGCGAGCACATCACGGCGGAGTGGGAGAACATCCCGTGCCCCGATCTCTTCATCGCCCAGGCGCTCGGGGTGACGCGCCGGATGAAGCTCGGGACCGGCGTGTCGTGCCTCCCGAACCACAACCCCCTGATGCTGTCCCAGCGCATCGCCCAGCTCGATCAGATGGCCCAGGGCCGGTTCCTCTGGGGCGTCGGCTCGGGCGGTTTCCCGGGCGACCTCGAGCTCTTCGAGCTCGACGCGAAGGCCGGCGAGCACCGCACGGTCACGCGCGCGGCGCTCGATTTGATACTCGATCTCTGGAACGACCCGAAGCCGGGCATCTACGAGACGCCCCACTGGCGGTTCCGCGTCCCCGAGCCGCAGGAGGACATCGCGCTCAGGCTCCACCTCCGGCCCTACCAGCGGCCCCACCCGCCGATCGCGGTGGCGGGCGTCACCGAGAAGTCGGAGACGCTGGTGCTGGCCGGCGAGCGCGGTTACATCCCGATGAGCATCAACTTCGTGCCGCCCCGCGTCCTCAAGACGCACTGGAGCTCGGTCGAGGCGGGGGCGCGGCAGGGAGGACGCGTGGCCGATCGCGCGACCTGGCGCATCGCGCGCGACGTCTTCATCGCCGACACGACGGCGGAGGCGCGCCGCCAGGCGCTCGCCGGGCCGATGGCCCGGGACTGGACCGGCTACTTCTTCCCGCTGGTCAAGAAGGGGCGCGGCCTCGAGGTGCTCAAGCAGGATCCCTCCATGCCCGACAGCGCGGTCACGCTCGAGTACCTGGCGGACAACACCTGGCTCGTGGGCGATCCCGACGAGGTGGTCCGCCGCATCCGGGCCCTCCGCGAGGAGGTGGGCGACTTCGGCACGCTCCTCGTCGTCGGCCACGAGTGGGAGCCGCGCGAGGCGTGGACGCGGTCCATGCGGCTCCTCGTCGACGAGGTGCTCCCGCGCCTGTGAGCCCGGCGTGCCGCTCGAGCGCCCGCGCCCACCGCGCGTCGCCGCGCGGCTCCCGGTCTCGTCCCGTCACCCTCGCCCCGGAGCGCCCATCATGACCACCCGCCCGCCCGCCGATGTGGGGATGTCCGTGGCCGACATCGACACCCCGGCGCTCGTCGTCGACCTCGACGCTTACGAGCACAACCTGGACCTGATGGCCGCCTCGCTCGCGGGCACGCCCGTCCGCCTCCGCGGCCACGCGAAGACCCACAAGTGCCCGGTCGTCGCGCTTCACCAGATCGCCCGGGGTGCCGTCGGATCCTGCTGCCAGAAGGTGAGCGAGGCCGAGGCCATGGTCGCCGGGGGCGTGCGGAACGTCCTCGTCTCCAACGAGATCGTGGCCCGGCGCAAGATCGAGCGGCTGGTCGGGCTCGCCCGGCGGGCCGAGGTCTCCGTGTGCGTCGATGACCCGCGGAACGTCGACGACCTCGACGCGGCGGCGCGCGCCGCCGGGGTGCGCTTGCCCGTCCTGGTCGAGATCGACGTGGGCAACCTCCGCTGCGGCGTCGCCCCTGGCGAGCCGGCGGTCGCCCTGGCCCGGCACGTCGCCGCCCAGCGCGGCCTTCGCTTCGCGGGACTCCAGGCCTACTACGGGCGCGCGCAGCACATCAACGAGGTGGACAAGCGGCGGGCGGCGATCGAGACGGGCATCGCCGACGTGCGGCGGACCATCGACCTCCTCGAGCGGCAGGGGCTCGGCTGCGAGACCGTCTCGGGGGCGGGGACGGGCAGCTACCGCTGGGAGGTCGCGAGCGGCGTCTACACCGAGGTCCAGGCCGGCTCCTACTGCTTCATGGACGTGGAGTACGGCCTCGTCGAGGGATTCCCGCGCGAGTTCACGCAGTCCCTCTTTGTCCTGGCGACGGTGATGAGCCGCCCGGTCCCCGAGCGCGCGGTGGTCGACGCCGGGCTCAAGGCCCTCTCGGTCGACAGGGGCATGCCCCGCGTCCACGGCCTGGCCGACGTCGAGTTCCAGCGGGCGTCGGACGAGCATGGCGTGCTGCGGGTCGGGGACGGGGGCCGGGGCCTCCGGCTCGGCGACCGCGTGTGGCTGATCCCCGGGCATTGCGACCCGACGATCAACCTGTACGACTGGTACGTCGCGGTGCGCGGCGGCCGGGTCGAGGCGCTCTGGCCGATCACCGCGCGCGGCGCGGTCCTGTGACGGGGCCGCCCCGGCGCACCCGGCCCGTCGCCGGGCAGCCGGCGGCGTGGCTCGAGGCGGGGTCAGGCCCGCCGCTCGTCCTGATTCACGGCGCCGGCGGATCCGCGGAGCTCTGGCAGCCGCAGCTCGACGGGCTCGCCGACGTCGCGCGGGTCGTGGCGCCCGACCTGCCGGGTCACGGGCCGCTCGGCGGTCGAGGCAAGCCCAGCGTCGCCGCGTACGCGGAGTGGCTCGGCGGCTTTCTCGCGGCGCTGGGCGAGGTGCCGCCGGTCCTCGTCGGACACTCCATGGGCGGCGCCGTCGCGCAGACCCTCGCGCTCGCGCGGCCGGAGCGTCTGGCCGGGCTGGTACTGGTCGGCACGGGCGCGCGGCTCCGGGTGCTGGCCCGGATCGTGGACCTCCTGCGCCAGCACCCCCGGGAGGGGCAGAGCCTCATCCAGGACCTCTCGTTCGGCGCCGCCGCTCCGCGGGAGTGCGTCGAGATGGTCGCCCGCGTCCTGCGCGAGGGGGCGCCGCTCGTGACGCTCGGCGACTACCTCGCCTGCGACCGGTTCGACGTCCGGGACCGGCTCGCCGGGATCCGGACGCCCACGCTCGTCGTGACGGGCGCCGAGGACCGCCTCACGCCGCTCCGGTACGGCCGGCTCCTCGCGGAGACGATTCCGGGAGCGCGCCTGGTCGAGATCCCGGCCGCGGGGCACTTCCCCCAGCTGGAGCAGCCCGTCGCTGTCAACGCCGCGATCCGCGAGTTCCTCGCATACCTGCGTGGCGCGTCGCTCGGCGGCCTCGCAGGGACCCTCGTGTAGCAATGCAGGCGATCCGCGTCACCACCGAGAGCTCCGGGCGCCCGGCCGGGCCGGCGCGTCCGCCGGCTCGTCGGCCTGGGGCTTGTGCTCGCGATCGGCCTGCCGATCCTCATGGTGGCCGGTGTCGGGTTCGGTCTCTACCAGAGACGGTCCGGCGAAGCGCGCGTGTACCTCACCCGGATCGGTGCCCCACCGGCGGACAAGGCGCGCTGGGGCCTGGCGCTCGGCCGCGACCTGGCACCGTGGCCCGCGCCTGGCCGTGGCAGAGCCTATCGAACTGCCAGAGCATCGGCGGCAAGATCGTCTGCCCGCGATGAAGAAGGGCGGGATGCGTCGCGGCGCCCTCGTGGTCCGGCCGGGCGACCACCGCGGCGAGTTCTTCCGGGTGCTCCAGGAGACGGCGCGCAGCCAGACCGCCGTCATGACCGTCGCCCCGGGGCAGGATGCGGGGCCGGAGGAGACCCACTCCGCCGATCAGATCCTCTACGTGATCGAGGGCGAGGCCGAGGTCCGGATTGGGGCCGAGCGCGCCACCGCCGGGCCCGGGACGCTCGTCGTGATCCCGGCGGGCACGCTCCACCACGTGCGAAGCGTCGGCCCGAGCCCGCTCTTCTTCCTGACGGTGTACGCGCCGCCGGAGTACTAGACCGCCCGTCGAATCGGGATGTGCTCCAGCACCCTGCCGACGGCGGGGCTCGCGTAGACCCCGAAGGCGTCGACCAGCGTCCCTCGCGTGCCGTCGCGGCTCTCGATGGCGTACACGATCGACATGTCGTCGGGGTCGGAGACGCCCTCGAAGCGATAGAACTCACGGATCAGGAGGTCTTCCGCCCTGAAGGTCTTGCCGCCCTCCGCCGACCGAAGCCCATCACCGGCCACCCCGAAGCGCTCGGTGAAGCCTCGACGCGCCAGGTCGTCAAGGGTGCCGGTCAGAGTCACGTGTCCGCTCGAGCTCACGGCCGACCCCGACCACCTTCTCCGCCGACTGTGGCTCGCCGAGACCTCGTGGCTGACGACCTCCCGGATCGACGGATGGTCCGCGCGCTGCGCTCCGCGGCCGGTCAGCGGCGGTCGGGGAGGCGGCCGAGCTCGACGGGCAGCTTGAGCGGCTTGCCCTTGCGCACGAGCGAGAGCTCGACCCGCGTGCCGGGCGCCGTCCCGACGATCCGGCGGGTGAGCTCCTGCGGCGCGGCGACGGCCTGGTCGTTGACGGCGACGATCACGTCGCCCTTCTGGACGCCCGCCTTCTCGGCCGGGGAGCCCTCGACGACGCTCTCGATGACGGCGCCCTTCTGCTCCTTGAGCCCGGCGGACTCGGCCGCTTCCGGCGTGACCGGGCGGACGGCCACCCCGAGGTAGCCCCGGACCACCACGCCCCGGTCCCGGAGCTGCAGCAGGACCGTCTTCGCGAGGTTGATCGGGATGGCGAAGCCGATCCCGATGGAGCCGCCCGACTGGGAGAAGATCGCGCTGTTGATCCCGACGACCGCGCCGCGGCTGTCGAGGAGCGGCCCGCCCGAGTTGCCCGGGTTGATCGACGCGTCGGTCTGGACGAACTCGTCGTACGGCCCGCTCCCGATGAACCGCTCCTTGGCGCTCACGATTCCCGTCGTCACGGTCTGGTCGAGGCCGAACGGGTTGCCGATCGCCATCACGGGCTCCCCGACCTGCAGCCGGTCCGAGTCGCCCAGGGGGAGCACCGCCATGGTCGAGGCGTCGATCTTCAGCAGAGCGAGGTCCGTCAGCGGGTCGGTGCCCACGACGCGCGCGGCGTGCTCGGTGCCCCGCGAGAGGCGCACGACGATGTCGCCGCCGCTCGCCACCACGTGGTTGTTGGTCACGACGTAGCCGTCGGGCGAGATGATGAAGCCGGAGCCGAGGCTCGACCGCGGGCTGCTGCCCGGCGGTCCGCCCTCGAAGAAGCGGCGAAAGAACTCGGCGCGCGGATCCGAGACGTGCGCTTGCGTGCTGACGTTGACGACGCCGGGCCGCGCGGCCTTGGCGAGGTCGACCCAGAGCTGGTACGGGGGCAGGAGCGGTCCGTCCTTCGGCGCGTTCGTCCAGAACTCGGCGGCGGCCCAGCGCGGCGGGTGAACGTCGACGCGGATCGAGACGATGCCCCCGAGGACGAGGAGCGCGACGACGAGGATGACGGCGACGAGCCAGGTGAGGCGCTGGGTCACACGCTCATTCTACCGAAGTTCCCCCGGGCGCACACCTGGCGGCCGGCGCGGGGCGCGTGGCAGAATGCCCGGGCGGGGTCAGACCTCGGCCGCGTGCCTGGCGTTGCCGTCCGGGGTGGGGTCTGACCCCGGCGAGGAGACACCCCATGCGCTACGAGACGATCACGCTCGACGTCGCCCAGGGCATCGCCACCATCACGCTGAACCGCCCGGAGGCCTACAACGCGCTGAGCCTCACGCTCGGCCGGGAGCTCTTCGGCGCGGTGCTCGAGGTGGACGAGGACCCGGCCGTGCGCTGCGTCGTGCTCACCGGAGCGGGCAAGGCCTTCTGCGGCGGCGGGGACGTCAAGGAGTTCACGCAGAGCCTGCCGCGCATCGGGATCCTGATCAAGGAGCTGACGACGTTCATTCACGGGGTGGTCTCGCGGCTCGTGCGGACTCCGAAGCCCGTGATCACCGCCGTCAACGGCGTGGCCGCCGGCGGCGGGCTGGCGCTCGCGCTGGCGGGCGATCTCGTGGTCGCCGCCGAGTCCGCGCGGTTCACCATGGCCTACTCGCGCATCGCTGCCACGCCGGACGGGTCGTCGACCTACTGGCTGCCGCGGCTCTGCGGCATCCGCCGGGCGATGGAGCTCTTCTACACGAACCGCGTCCTCACCGCGAAGGAAGCCGTGGAGTGGGGGCTTGCGACGCGGGCCGTCCCCGACGCGGAGTTTCCCGCCGCGGTGCGAGCCCTGGCCGCGGAGCTCGCCCAGGGGCCGACCCTGGCGCTCGGGCGGGGCAAGCGGCTTCTCCACCTCTCGACGACCGAGAGCCTCGAGACCCAGATGGAGCACGAGAGCCAGGCGATCGCGCAGAGCGGGCACACCGAGGATTTCGCGGAAGGCGTGGCGGCGTTCCTCGAGAAGCGGCCTCCGGTCTTCCACGGACGGTGACGGTGCCGCGCTCCTCGCCGGCGGGCCTGCTCAGCGAGGCCTTCACCGCCACACGCTTCCTCGTCAGGCTTCCGCGGTTCCTTCGCCGGCCGCTCGATCGCGTCGAGGCGGAGCGCACCCTCAGACGGCGCCTCGCCCGCCGCGAGGCCGACTTCCTGGACCTGACGCGCCGGGCGGTCTACGAGCACCGAGAGAGCCCGTATCGCCCGCTGCTGAGGGCGGCGGGCTGCGAGTACGGCGATCTCGTCCACCTCGTCGCCGAGGATGGACTGGAGACCGGGCTCCGTACCCTCGCGCGCCAGGGGGTCTATCTCACGCTCGATGAGCTCCGTGGTCGGCGCCCGGTCACACGCGGGCAGACCGAGGTCGCCGTCAACCCGGGACGTCTCGGCAACCCGCTCGTGTGGCCGGGCTTCTCCATTCGAAGCAGCGGAAGCCGCGGTACGAGCACCGGCCTCGGGCTCAACCTGAGCTTCGTGCGCGAGCTCGGGGTGAACTACGGGCTGGCCATCGCGACGCTCGGGGCGGCCGCGGCTGGCACCACGCGATCTGGGGCGTCCCCGGCGGCGCGGCACTCAACCAGGTACTCCGCTTCGCCGCCTTCGGAGTGCCGCCGGTGCGCTGGTTCGTCCAAGTCCACGCGGAGCGCGCCGGCCTGCCGGCGCGCTATGCATGGAGCGCGCGCGCGCTCGTGAACGAGGCCCGGCTGGGGCGCTGGCGCCCGCCGTGATCGACGCCGGCTAGCGCCGTCGCTGAGCCAGGCGCGCCCGGCCCGCCCCCCGCCGGGCCGTCCGGCCCTTCGCGGCCGCACGGCGGGGCGGCATCGCGGCGACGGTCCGGATCTCGACGAGGAGCCCCGCTCGCGGGAGCACCGCCTGGACCGTCGTGCGGGCCGGCGGGTCCTTCGGGAAGAACCCCTTGTAGACCTCGTTGAACGCCCCGAAGTCGGCGATGTCGTGGAGCAGGCAGAGGCACTCGACCGAGTGCGCGAGCGACGTGCCCGCCGCGCGGAGGATCGCCTCCACGTTCTCGAGCGTCTGCCGCGTCTGCTCGCGGATGCCGCCCGCCACGACCTGCCCGGTGGCGGGATCGAGCGCGACCTGTCCGGCCACGAAGACGAGGTCCCCGTGACGGATGCCCTGGGAGTAGGGGAGACCGGTGCGGGGACCCTTGTCGGTGCTGATGACCTGGCGCTTCACGTGCTCCTCCGTCGTCACTGGCATCGTCGCTGGCGGCGGGCCCGGCGGCCGACGGGACGGGTCCTGCCGTTCTCGTGCGTGTCGGTGAGGGCGGTCGGCCGGGGGTGAGCGTGGCACGGTTCCCCGTGGGCGGCAACCGGTGGCGGCGTCGCCGCGCCGCACGGCCCGGCGCCGCCGCCCGCGGCCTCGCGCCGCTTTCCCCGACCTACCGCACGAACGTCGCCTGCCGCGCGGTCTCGATGGAGCGCAGGACGTCGTCCGCGTCGAGGACTTGGTGGGCGAGGAGCAGCTCGAACTCGCGGCGGAGGGTCGTCCGGAGGAGGTACGTGCCGTCCGTGTTGACGGTGGTCCGCACCCCGGCGTCCCGGAGGCTCTGGTAGACCTCGCGTAGCTCCTCCCACCCGGAGACGGCGTGCGTCCGGAGGTTCGACGAGGGGCACAGCTCGAGCACCGTTCCCTGGTCGCTCAGCCGCCGCATGAGCTCCTTGTTGCGGGCCGCGGCGATCCCGTGGCCGATGCGGTCCGGCTGGAGCTTCTCGAGGACGGCGAAGACGCCGTCCGCGCCCGTGTGCGAGGTCTCCCCGGTGTGGATGGTCGTGCCGAGGCCGGCGGCGCGCGCCCGGGCGAAGAGGCCGCGGTACCGGTCGACGTCGCCGCCGAACTCGAGGGTGTGCTGCTCGGGACCGGCGAGGTCGATGCCGACCACACCGCGGTCCCGGTAGCGCTCGGCCTTCCGGACGATGATGTCGTTCAGCGCGTAGTCGAACTCGCGGGCGAGGCAGAAGATCAGACCGGCTCGGACGCCGTACGCGAGACAGGCGCGCTCCATCCCGTGGATGGCGGCGATGATGATGTGGTCGAGGTCGCGCTCGCCGCCCAGGTTCCGCTTCATGGGATTGAAGCGGAGCTCGATGGTCGAGACGCGCGAGGAGCGGTACTCCTTCCCGATGATCGAGTAGACGGAGCGCTCGATGGCCGCGGGCGACGACTGGATGCGCTCGGTCCACCGGTGGAGGATGTCGAGGTAGCCGTCCAGCGACGTGACGCGGTCCGGGTCGGCATAGACGAGGTCCTGGAACTCCGGGTAGGTCTTCACGGGCAGCTTGAACCCGTGGTCGTGGGCGATCTCCCAGAGCACGTGCGGCGCCACCGCGGCGCCGACGTGGATGTGGAGGTCGACGAGCTCGGTCGCCTCGAGGAGCCGCCGCGCCGCTTCGGGGGCGCGGAGCTCGGCCCCCTGCGGGTCACTCACGCCGCCATCCTCCCATCGATGTCGCCGTGGCGTCGACCGCTACGGCAGGGTCAGCTTCTTGTCTGCCATCACCTGACGCAGCCGATCGGGGTAGTCCGTGATCATCCCGTGCACGCCGGTGTCGATCAGGCGGATCATGTCGGCCCGCTCGTTGACGGTCCACGGGATCACTTCCAGGCCGAGCGCCGCGGCCTCGCGCACGTTGTCGGCCGTCACCTCGCGGTAGAACGGCGACCAGACGGCGCAGCCCGCCCGCTCCACCAGACGCGGCACCGAGCCCCCGAGCTCGTCGACGTCGAGACCCGCCGTCCACGGCGAGGGACCGGGACGACCCTTCTGTACGTTGTCGAAGCCTTCCTGCTGGATCGTCAGGCACACGGTGCGGATCTCCGGGGCGAGGCGCTTGATCTCGGCCAGCGTCCGCCAATCGAACGACTGCACGGTGGCGATCGCCTCGATCTGCTCCAACCTCCAGAAGTCGACCACCGCCTTGGCGAACACATCCGGCGGCGGCGCCTCCATCGGCCGGTCGGGCCTCAGCTTCGTCTCGATGTTGAAGCGAACGCTCTTCCCCGACGATTTCACGAGCGAGATGACCTCGGCGAGGGTCGGAATGCGCTCGCCGTCCACCGCGACCTGCTGCGGCAGCTGCTGAGCGTACCGGCTCCGAGGATTGAGGCGTCCCACGTCGTAGCGCTTCACCTCGGCGAGCGGCAGCGTGTTGATGGCAGGTCCGGGGGCGGCGAGCCACCGGCCGTCGGGGCCGCGCACGACGTCGGGGTTGAGCGCCGGGTCGTGGGACACGACGAGCACGCCGTCACGGGTCATGGCGAGATCGAGCTCGAGCGTGGAGACGCCGATCTCGAGCGCCTTTCGGAATCCGGCGAGGGTGTTCTCCGGCGCGAGGCCGCGGGCGCCGCGATGCCCCTGGAGATCGAAGGCGCCCGCCGGACGGGCGCCCGCGCCGCAGATCGCGCTCATCGCCAGGGTCCCGGCGGCGAGGACGCGCCATCTGCGGGAGCACATGCCCGGATCGTAGAGGAGGCCGACCGCCACGGCAAGACGCTCATCCGCCGGCCCGGAAGGCGCGCGCCTCGGTGGCGATCTTCTCCGGGTCGAAGCGGTTGATCTCGTCGATCAGCTCGTTGGTGATCAGCTCCGGCACCGTCACCGCCTGCTTGATGATGCCGGTCTTCAGCATGAAGTCGGCGTAGGCGCGGTAGTTCGGCTCGGAGTTCTCGCCCCACCGCCTGACGCCCGCCTTCTCGAGCCGCCAGTTCTGAGCCCGCGCCTGGAGCACCTTGGTGTCGTCGCGGAGCGCCGTCGCCTCGTCCTTCCCGGTGGGCTTCGTCGCCGGGAAGACCTCCCAGAGGATCCGGATGGCGGCCTCGGGGTTGGCGATCGCGAACACCGTGCCCTTCGCGTAGCTTCGCGCGAGCGCCACGGCCTCCTTCCGCCGGGAGCGCAGCGTCTCCTCCAGGGCGAGGAAGCCGTTCGACGGGAAGCGGTCGATCGCCCGCGTGTCGAGGAGCCGCAGCCGGACACCGGCGTTCTCCACCATCGCGTACTGGGTGTCGAACTGGCTGAGGGCGTCGACCTGGCCGCCCCGGACCATCGCCGCCGTCTGGGCGCCCTCGCCGGCCACGACGATGTTGACGTCGGTGTCCGGGTCGAGGCCGGCCACCCGGGCGAGCTCGCGAGCCACGAGGACGCCCGCCGACGCCATCGAGATCACGCCGATGCGCTTGCCCCGGAGGTCCGTGAACTCCTTGACCGGGCTGTCCTGCGGCACGGCGATCCCGTAGATGTTTCCCTGGTACGCCGTGTAGAAGATCTGGGCCTTGATGCCCTGCGGGCGGCCCACCGCCAGCGGCTCGACGCTCGGCAGCGAGAAGTCGACCTCGCGGATCGCCACGTTCTTCACGCAGTCCGTCGACCCCGGCATCGGCACCAGCTCGACCTCGATGCCCTCCTGCCGGAGCCACCCGAGCTTGGCGGCGATCGCGAACGGCGCGGCGGCCGCCGACACGGTGCGCGCGCACCAGCCCACCTTGATCTTCGTGAGCTGGGCGCCGGCCGGCCCCGCGAGCCCCGCCAGGGCGACGAGCAGCGCGATGGCCGGCACGAGGGGAGAGAGACGGCGCGAGCGGGGTCTCACCATGCGGTGACCTCCTTTTTCCGGGCGCGCGGGTCGCGCGCGAGGGATGCGGACAGGGGCGCATCCTCGTCGGGACGCTGGAGGGCCGCCTTCTCCGACTGGTCCCAGAAGAGCACCCGCCGGCGGATCAGCTGGATGGCCCGGCTGAGCCCGAGGCCCATGAACGAGAGCACCAGCAGCACCGAGAACTGGCCCGAGACGTCCATCGTGAAGTTCATGCTCTGGATCAGCATGCCGAGGCCGGCGGTGGCGCCGACGAACTCGCCCACGATGGCGCCGATCAGG
>JBGQGN010000065.1:0-11490 GCA_041497395.1 Methylomirabilia bacterium | reverse complement strand
TGCCGATGATGAGGCCGACCTCCGCGTTCGTGCCGCCGAGACCTAGCAGGTACAGGGGGAGGGTCGGCAGGAGGTAGTAGAGCGACGCGAAGTGGAGGAACGTTGACGTAACGACGCATGCCAGGGGTCCATCCACTGACATGATCGGACGTGGCCCCATGCCCGGCTGGCCGCCGCCTGACCGGGACCCGGGGTCAACCGAGCTCAAAATCGACCACATTCGCGGCCTTGGCCATCGTTTTGCGACGTCTGGGCAGGACGCCAACCAGTGGCACACCCATTGCAGTCTGTCCCTCGCGGGACACAACCAGGCACAGAGCCTCGTTCTCCCGGGGAGGGGAATTCGCCATATGGGACCCCTGATTCATCGATGGGCTACCGCGGTGGTTCTGGCGTTGATTCTTCCGACATTGGCGACATTGGCGACATTGGCGACATTGGCGACATTGGCGCAGGCGGGCGGTCCGGCCGCCCACGGGCCCGATCTGGTCGTCGCCGACGCTACGGCCCTTCCCCCGACACTCGATCCATTCAAGGTCTATGGCACCCAGACGCAGAGCTTCTTCCGGCTGTTCTTCGAGCCCCTGTTCGATCGGGATCCGGACGGCAAGATTCGGACGCCGCTGCTGGAGCGGTGGGGACCCGTCGATCGACTGACCTGGGAGTTCCGTCTTCGCCCCGGCATCCGCTTCCACGATGGCGGAGAGCTTACCTCAGCGGACGTCGTGTACTCCCTGAGACGAATCCTGGATCCCCAGGTGAACTCGCCTCGACGACACGAGTTCGCCGAGTTCGACACCATCGTCGCGATCGACACGTACACGCTGCGAATCACGACGAAGCGTCCGTATCCGCTGCTCCCCGCCCGACTGTCCCAATTCAGCATGATCCTACCCGATCAGCTGCGGGGGCGTCCCGACGCCGAGTTCTTCCGGGAGCCGATCGGGCTGGGGCCCTTCCGGCTCTCGGAGCTCAACCCGAAGCAGGCCGTGCTCGCCGCATTCCCGGACTACCATGGCGGCCCACCCAAGGTCCCCAACGTCGTCTTCCAGTTCATCCCGGAGGCGGAGGAACGCTTCCGCCAGCTGCTGGCCGGCAACGTGGACATCGTGACGAACCTTCTCCCCCAGCAGGTCGAGTCCTTGCTCCGGGCCAAGGGCGTTCGCTTGGTCAAGCGCAACTCCATCCGCTTCATGGATGTCTTCATCGACAGTCGCCAAGGACCCCTCGCTCGCGTCGAGGTCCGTCGAGCGCTGCTTCACGGCACTGACGTCGAGGGGCTGGTCCGGTACATCGCCCGCGGCAACGGTCACGCGATCCCGACCGTAACGCTGCCGGAGGACTTCGGCTTCAATGCGAGTCTCAAGCCCTACACATTCGACCCGGCCAAGGCCCGGGCCCTTCTCGCCGAGGCCGGATACCCGGCCGGGTTCCGCCTGCAGGGACTCGCGACCCACGATACCCAGACGCTGGCCACGGCCCTGGCCCAGCAATGGGCGAAGATCGGCGTGAAGCTCGAGGTCGCCGTCGAGGGGCGCGCCCCCACGATGACGCGGTGGATCAAGGAACGCGACCGACATGACTTCCTGATCCTGGATCCCACGAGCATCATTTTCGATGCGGCGTTCCAGTTGCGGCTCCACCTGGATTCGGCTCATCCAATGTCCCGCGTGTCGCACCTGCGGGCTGTCGAGCTGCTGAACCAGGCCGACACCGAGCAGGACACGGAGGCCCGGGCGGCGATTCTCCGGGAGATCCAGACGATTGCCTACGAGCAGGGCCTGACGATCCCTCTTTACCAGGTCGTGGATCTCTATGCGGTGCGTGACCGTGTCACGGGCTTCACGGCGTCCAAGGACACGATCCTGCGTCTCGGGAGCGTCGGGCTGCAGTGAAGACGTCCGAGACCGGAGGTGAGCTCGTTCCGGAGGAGGGAGCGGCTGACGCCGCCTCCGCGCCTTCCGTGACGTTTCGAGGGAACCGTCGTGGGTAGGTGGCGGCGTGTGCGGTTCGGCATCGCCACCAAGCTGACCCTGGTGGTGATCCCGCTGGTTCTCGCTCCCCTCGGAGGGCTGGCCTACGTCTGGTACTCCAGCACGAAGGCGACGCTCGAGCTCCAGGTCCGCGAGGAGCTTCAGGTGCGACTGCGTCAGGTGGCGCTTCGCCTGAAGCCGTTTCTCCGCGAGCGCGAGCTGGACCTGTACGATCTGGCCAGCTCGCCCGCCTTGCGCGACTACCAAACCCAGCTCGAGTACCGGCTCGTGGAGGAGGCCGACGTTGCGCTCAAGAAGCTGGCCGAGCACTTCGCCCAGTTCGTGAGTCGCCGCGACGAGGTCGTGGCCGAGGCGCGCTATCTGGACGAGACCGGGAAGGAACTGGTCAGCGCGACAGCCCGCGGCGCCAAGAGGAGCGGTGACAGCTACGCGAGCACGCCCTTCTTTCAGCGGGCCAAGGTACTCCGGCCCGACACCGGCGTTGCCGTGTCCATCGAGGAGTCGGACACGTTGCGGATCACCGTCCTGCGTCTGGCCCTGCCGATCTACAACGAATGGAAGGAGTTCCGCGGGGTGGTGGTCGTGGACCTGCCGCTGTCATACTTCACGTCGACACTGGCGGGTGCGCTGACCGGGCGTCCGGGGACGAGCTTTCTCGTGGACGGTCGCGGCGCCATTCTCGGCCCGCCGGGGGCGGCGGAGAGCCTGGCCGCGCGGTGGAAGGGGCCCGGTGAGCTCGGGGCGGTCCTGCGCACTCGTCCAGACGAGCCTCAGGTCGTCGACCTGGCCGACGGGGGCCACGGATTGCTGGTTCGCTCGGTCGTTGGCGCACATGGCTGGTCGGTCGGCGTCCTCGCACCGCTCGTTGAAATCGAAGGTCCCGTGCGGGCCCTCACCCAGTCCACGCTGGTCTACGGCAGTGCCGGTGCGGTCGTCCTGGTGCTTGCAGTCGTCCTGGTCGCGCGGGGCGCGAGCCGGCGCGTTCGCCGACTTCAGGCGGCAACCGCCCAGCTGGCGCAGGGGAACTTCGGACTGCGCGTGCCAGCGGAGGGGACGGACGAGGTCGCCGACCTGGGCCGCTCGTTCAACCTCATGGCGGAGTCCCTGGCTCGCCGGGACGCCGAGCTGGGCGCAAGGACCGAGGAGGCGCAGCGGCGGCGACAGGAGCTCGAGGTCCTCAATGCCGTGATCCAGGCGGCTCACACGTCGCTGGATCTGCGGGAGAGCCTGGAGGCCATTCTCGACCGCCTGATGGCTCTCTTCGATTTCACGGCCGGTGGGATCCGGCTGCTCGACGAGTCGAGGGACAACTTGATCCTCGTCGCGCACCGGGGTCTCAGACCGAGCTACGCGGCGAATCCGATTCCCTTGCGCATGGACGAGGGCCACAGCGGCCAGGCGCTTCGATTGCTGCAGCCCATGCTCCTGAACGAGCCCACCGACCTCGCTCCGTACGGGGATCGGGTTCCCGAAGGCACGACGGTGGGCGGCGTCCTGTTGATCCCGATCCTGTCGACGGGCCAGGCGCTGGGCGCGATCGTCCTGATCGGCCAACGGAAGCCGGAGTTCAGCGAGACCGAGTTCCGGCTCCTCGGCAGCATCGGCCTGGAGGTGGGGACGGCCATCCAGAACGCGCGCCTCTTCAGTCAGACGCAGGCGCTGCTGGCGGAGGCGGAACGACACGGGGCGCGCGCCGAGGCCCTGGCGGAGATCGGGCGGTCCGTGACCGCGACGCTTGACCTCGACCGCGTGCTGGACCTCGTGGTCGAGCGCGTGTCCGAGGCGATGAGCGCCGATGCCGTGAGCATCCTTCGGCTGGACGGCGACACCCTTCACTACGTGCGCGCCCGCGGGCTGTCTGCCGATCGCGAGGCTTCACTCGTCCTGAAGGCCGGCGAGGAGCCCACCGGTGACGCGGCGCTGATACGCACGCCGGTGTGGACGGCCGACCTGCCGGCTGATCCGCGCTTCGGCGGGAGCCGCAACGCGCTGGCCCTGTTCAACACCGAGGGGATCCGCGCGGTGCTGGCCGCCCCGGTCATCCTCGGTGAGGACGTCTGGGGCATCCTCGGGATCTGTTTCCAGCAGGAGTACAAGTTCAGCCCCGAGGAGGTCCGGTTCGCCGGCGCCGTGGCGCAGCAGGCGGCGATCGCCATCGGCAACGCAAAGCTGTATGCCGACCTCCGGTCCGCCTACGCGCAGCTCGAGGCCGCGCAGGAGCAGGCGGTCCAGACGGCCAAGCTCGGAGCCCTGGGGCAGATGGCGGGCGGCGTTGCCCACGATTTCAACAATCTCCTCGCGGCCATCCTCGGAAGGGCGGAGCTCCTGCAGCGGCGGACGTCGGATCCGCTGGTCGTGCAGGGCCTCAAGATCATCCAGGGGGCGGCCCTGGACGGGGCGGAGACGGTACGGCGGATCCTGGGGTTCGCACGCGCCAAGGGCGAGGAGCAGGCGGAGCCGGTCGAGATCGCGTCGCTGCTGCAGCAGGTCGTGGAGATCGCTCGTCCGCGCTGGAAGGACGAGGCGCAGGCGCGCGGCGCTTCCATCAATGTGGCGCTCGCTCTGGAGCCGGTACCGCCGGTCCGGGGCAATGCCGCGGAGCTGCGCGAGGTGTTCCTGAACGTGCTCCTGAACGCCGTGGACGCGATGCCGACCGGCGGGACCGTGACCGTCGGCGTGCGCTCGCTCGAGGCGGGGGACGGTGTGGACGCCAGCGGCGAGGCGGTCGAGTGCTTCGTGCGCGATACCGGCGTCGGGATGTCCGCGGAGGTCCGTCGGCGCGCCTTCGATCGCTTCTTCACGACCAAAGGGGTCCGGGGCACGGGGCTCGGGCTGTCGGTCGTGTACGGCATCGTGTCGCGCCACGGTGGCCAGGTCCGGATCGACAGCCGCGAGAACGTGGGGACGACGGTCACGCTGCATCTGCCCGTCTTCTGCGGGCGGCCCGCGGTGCCGGTGCAGGAGCCGGGGCGCGTCGATATCGGCAGCGCGCGCATCCTCGTGGTCGACGACGAGGAGGTGCTTGCCCAGATGCTGGCGGACATCCTTCGCCTCGAGGGGGGTCACGTCGTGGAGGTCATGACGGATGCGCGCGCGGCGCTGGATCGTGTGGGCACCGATCCCCCCGACCTCCTGTTCACCGACCTCGGCATGCCGGTGCTCTCGGGCTGGGAGCTGGCGGCTCAGGCCCGAACCCTCCACCCGGGGCTGCCCGTGGTCCTCGTGACCGGCTGGGGGCACCAGCTCGACCCCGACCGGGTCAGGGCCTCCGGCGTGGCCGGGGTGGTGGCCAAGCCCTATCGCATCGAGGACATCCGCAAGGCTGTGGCCGAGGCGCTTGCCGGGGTGCTCCAGAGCACCTGAGCACAGCACGCGGGCTACCTGGCGCGACCACGCCGACCTCCGGTTCGCCGCCGCTCGTCACTCGCGCTCCCGGAACACGGAAGGCTTCCCGATCCTCGCCTCAGGGTCGAGCTGC
This sequence comes from Methylomirabilia bacterium, assembly GCA_041497395.1. Taxonomy (GTDB): domain Bacteria; phylum Methylomirabilota; class Methylomirabilia; order Rokubacteriales; family DASRDR01; genus DASRDR01. The sequence continues at coordinate 6,018 of JBGQGN010000065.1, read as the reverse complement.
GACCGGGCGCATGGGTCGGGTGCTCTTCTCGACCGACGTCCGCGGGCGTGATCCGGTCGATAGCCGCGTGCGCGGCGCACGACCTCGACGATCCGTTGGCGTGAGCACGGATCTCTCCGACGTGATGGGTGTGGCATCGACGTGACGACGAGCCGTGTACGAACGGCTCTCGGGCCGATGTCCTTGATCTCCCTCGCGCAGTTCGAGTAGGCTGAGACACCGCTTTCGAACGAACACGGGGGACCATTCAATGGAGCACCGGCTGCTCGGGCACGGCGCGTTGAGGGTGTCGGCGATCGGACTCGGCTGCATGTCGATGTCCGGGACCTACGGGAAGAGCGACGACGCTGCGTCGATCGCGGTGATTCACCGCGCCCTCGATCTCGGCATCGACTTCCTGGACTCCTCCGACATGTACGGGTGGGGGCACAACGAGGAGCTCCTCCGACAGGCGCTCGCCGGCCGCCGGGATGGCGTCGTCCTCGCCACCAAGTTCGGGCAGGTGCGGAGCCCGGACGGCGCCGGCAACCTCGTGAACGGGAGCGCGGCATACGTCCGGAGCGCCTGCGAGGCAAGCCTGAAGCGGCTCGGTGTCGACACGATCGACCTCTACTACCAGCACCGCGTGGACCCCAAGGTCTCGATCGAGGAGACGGTCGGCGCTATGGCACGGCTTCGCGAGGAGGGCAAGATCCGGGCTCTCGGGCTCTGCGAGACGGCCCCGGCCACCCTCCGCCGGGCGCACGCCGTCCACCCGATCGCCGCGTTGCAGATGGAGTACTCGCTCCTGTACCGGCAGCCGGCGGAGGACGCCCTCGCGGTCTGCCGAGAGCTCGGGATCGCCTTCGTCGCGTACTCGCCGCTCGGGCGGAGCCTGCTCGCGGGGGGCGTCGAGCGCCCCGACGACATCCCCGCCGACGACCGCCGGCGCCAGCACCCACGGTTCCAGGGGCCCAATCTCGAGCACAACGCGCGGCTCGCGCGGCGCCTGGCCGAGATCGCGCGGGCCAAGGGCGCGACGCCCGCCCAGCTCGCGCTCGCGTGGCTGCTGGCCCGCGGCCGGGACATCATTCCCATTCCCGGCACGAAGCGGGTCGACCGCCTCGAGGAGAACGTGGGCGCCGTCCGCGTCCCGCTGGACGCCGACGACCTCCGCCGGATCGACGAGGCGATGCCGCCGGGCGCCGGGGCGGGCACACGATACCCGGAGCCCCAGATGAAGGGGGTCTACATCTGAGGTCCCGCAGGGGCCCGGTGTGATGCGGCACCCGGCGGGAGTGGGTCCGAGGGAGCTGTCGTGAGCCGCGCCGTCGCGCCGCCGGCGTCCCTGGCTGTCCGGTGGCCGGTTCGAGCCGAGCACGTCGCGATGGCCGTGGCCGTGGTGGCCCTCGTCATCCTCGTGGTCCTGCCGCTGGTCTCCCTGCTCTTGTCGAGTGTCACCGAGGAAGGTCGACTGAGCCTCGGCCACTTCCGCGAGGCCCTGTCCCGGCGACTCTACGTCCAGGCCCTCAAGAACTCGCTGATCCTGGGCGCCTGGACGGCGCTCCTGAGCGTCGCCGTCGGACTGCCGATGGCCTGGGCGGTGAGCCGCACCGACGTGCCGGCGAAGCCGTTCATCCACGCCACGGCGACCGTCGCGTACCTCACCCCGCCCTATCTCACCGCGATCGCGTTCGTGAATCTCTTCAGCCCGAACGCAGGGCTCGTCAACCAGTGGGTCCGTGACGTGCTGGGCCTGCCCCAGTTCACGTTCAACATCCACTCGATGGCCGGGCTGGTCCTCGTCACCGTGCTCCACACGTTCCCGTTCGTGTACCTGCTGGCGGCGAGCGCGCTCCAGTCCGTCGACGCGTCGATGGAGGAGTCGGCCCGGATCCTGGGGGCGGGACGCTGGCGGACCGCGCGTGCCGTCACCCTGCCGCTCGTGGCCCCCGCGATCCTGGCGGGCGCCCTGGTGGCCTTCGTCAACGCCATCGCGCTCTTCGGCTCCCAGGCGATCATCGGGCTGCCCGGGCGCATCTTCACCCTGCCCACGCGGATCTACGCGCTCTTCGACCCCCCGCCGCGCTACGGACTGGCGTCGGCTCTCTCGCTGGTCTTCGTCGCCATCACGGTCGTGGCGCTCGCGCTCCAGCGCCGCTACCTGGCCCGGCGCTCGTACGTCACCCTCGGTGGCAAGGGCAACCGGCCGCAAGTCGTCCCGCTCGGCGGGGCCCGCTGGGGAGCGCTCGCGTTCTGCATCGGGGTCTTCGTCGTGGCCGTGCTCGCGCCGTACCTCACGCTCCTGGCCGTTTCCGTGAGCCGGTCGTGGGGGCTCGACTTCTGGCAGAACCTGACGCTGCAGCACTACCGCTTCATCCTCTTCGAGTACGACGTCACCCGGCGGGCGATCGTGAACAGCCTCGTGCTCGCCGCGGCGGCCGCGACGCTGACCGTGCTCCTCGGAAGCCTGATCGCCTGGGGCGACCTCCGGACGCGGCTGCCCGGCCGGAAGCTGCTCGACTACGTGTCGCTCGTGCCGCTCGGGCTGCCGGGCATCGTGATGGCGGTGGCGCTGATCCAGTTCTGGCTCCGGGTACCGGTCCCCATCTACGGCACGCTGCTCATCATCCTTCTGGCCTACAGTGCCCGCTACATCCCGATCGCGGCGCGGTCGGCCAACGCCGCGTTCCGCCAGGTCGACACCTCGCTCGAGGAGACGGCGCGGGTGACCGGGGCGGGCTGGCTCCGGACATTCGGCAGCATCACGCTCCCGCTGGCCCGCCGCGGGCTCTTCGCCGGGTGGCTTCTCGTGTTCGTGCCGGCCATCCAGGAGCTGAGTGCCTCGGTCCTCCTCTTCAGCTCCGGGTCCATGACGCTGGCGGTGGCGGTGTACAACCTCTACGAGACCGGGTACCTCGGGCCGGTGGCGGCCCTCGCCATGGTGACGATGGTGATCATCGGCGCCGCCATCTGGCTCGCGACGCGGCTGGGTCGTGCCGGTGCTCGCCTCGAGCGCGTGGGCGTGGTGCACTGACCCCAGTCCGATGGGACGACCGATGCGCTGTGGAGCGGGCCGATGAGGCGCGGTTCCGGCAAGGCGATGCCAGGACGCGCAGCGCGTTGCCGGATCGCGTCGGCACGGCACTGAAGCATGGCCGGCATCTCGATCGAGCGCGTGTCGAAACGGTACGGCCCCGTGGCCGCCGTGCGCGAGCTGAGCCTCGAGGTCCGCGACCGCGAGTTCCTGACCCTGCTCGGCCCGAGCGGTTGCGGCAAGACGACGCTCCTCCGGCTCATCGCCGGCTTCCTCACGCCCGATGCGGGGATCATCCGGGTCGACGGTCTGACCCTTTCCTCGGCGGACGCCGTTGTCCCGCCGGAGCGGCGCGGAATGGGGATGGTCTTCCAGAACTACGCGATCTGGCCGCACAAGACCGTGTACGAGAACGTCGTCTTTGGCCTCGAGGTCCGGCGGGTCCCTCGGGCGGACGCGCGTGAGCGCGTCGGGCGCGTGCTCGAGCTCGTGAACCTCGCGGGGCTCGAGCGGCGGTTCCCGGGCGAGCTCTCCGGCGGCCAGCAGCAGCGCGTGGCGCTGGCCCGGAGCCTGGTGGTCGAGCCGAAGATCCTCCTGCTCGACGAGCCCCTGTCGAATCTCGACGCGAAGCTCCGCGAGCGGATGCGTTGGGAGCTCAAGGAGCTCCAGCGACGGACCGGCATCACCTTCGTCTACGTCACCCATGACCAGGCCGAGGCGATGGCGCTGTCCGACCGGATCGCGGTCCTTCAGGGCGGCTCGCTGCTCCAGGACGGCCCACCGCGCGACGTCTACGCGCGGCCAGCCAGCCGCGATGTGGCGGACTTCATGGGCCTGGTCAACCTGCTCCCGGGGCGGGTCGTGCGCGCGGCGGCCGACGACAGCCTGGTCTCGGTCGCGGGCAGCGAGCCCGTCCGGGTCTCCCTGGCGGCCGCCCTGGAAGTGGGGGCGGGGGTCCAGGTGGCCATTCGCCCCGAGAGCCTTCGCCTGGCCCCCGACGGGGCGGGCGTTGCGGTCGCCGGCGCCGGTGTGTTGCGGGGCAAGGTGGCCGAGCTGACGTTCCTCGGCAACCTCATCGACTGTCACATAGTGCTGGAGGATGGGACGCGCGTCCGGGTCCAGGCCGATCCGGACGCGTCGCTTCAGGTCGGCCGGGCGCTACGGATCGCCTTCGACCCTCACGCCTGCACCGTGTTCGAAGCCTGAATGACCTCCCAGCCTCCGGGGACTGGGCGCACGAGGAAAGGAGCCGCCGGATGACTGCCGAGCCCGCCGTTCTCGGACGCGAGCACTGGACCCACAAGGGACCGGTGCGCCTGTTCCTCTGGGAGAAGGCCGCCGTCGGATCGACGGCGCCGAGGGGGACGATCCTGTTCGTCCACGGCTCCTCGATGGGCTCCCAGCCGACCTTCGACCTCCAGGTCCCGGGGCGGCCCGACTCCTCGCCGATGGATCATTTCGCCCGCCTCGGCTACGACACGTGGTGCGTCGACATGGAGGGCTACGGACGGTCGGACAAGCACCGCGACATCAACGCCGACATCGCGACCGGCGCCGACGACCTCGCGGTCGCGACGGACTACATCGCCCGCACCCGGGGCGTGAGCGCCTACCTGACGTACGGCATCTCGTCGGGGGCTCTCCGCGCGGCCCTGTTCGCCCAGCGCCATCCGGAGCGCGTCCAGCGCCTCGCGCTCGACGCCTTCGTCTGGACGGGTGAGGGGAGCCCGACGCTCGTGGAGCGACGCAAGCGGCTCCCCGAGTTCCGGTCGAGAAACCGGCGCCCGATCGACCGCGCCTTCGTGCGCAGTATCTTCACCCGGGATCATCCGGGCACGGCCGATGACGACGTGATCGAGGCGTTCGCGGACGCGATCCTGGCCCTCGACGACTCGGTGCCGACGGGCACGTACATCGACATGTGCGCCAATCTGCCGGTGGTCGATCCCGCGCTGATCACCGCGCCCACAATCATCATGCGGGGGCAGTACGACGGCATCGCCGGGCTGGACGACCTCCTGGAGTTCTTCCGGCGCCTTCCGAACCCCGACAAGCAATTCGCAATCATGCCGGGCATCGCCCATGCGAGCTTCCACCAGAAGAACTTCCGCATTGCGTACCATATTCTCGAGGCGTTCTTCAGCCAGCCGGCCCCGGTCTACCGGGAGGCCTGAGGGAGGCAGCCATGCACGGGACTCGATGGCTTGCGGCCGCCGTCTTGCTCTTGCTCGCCACCGGCGCCGCGGCCCAGTCGGCCGGGTTCACCCCGGATGCCGTGGACCTCGCGGCCGCCAAGCGCGAGGGGGTGGTCAGCTGGTACACCTCGACGCCGATCGTCGCGGCCCAGAAGGTCGCCAATCTCTTCCAGGCCGACACGGGGATCAAGGTGGAGCTCTTCCGGTCCGGTGGGTCGGCGGTCCTCCGGCGCTTCCTGCAGGAGATCGACGCCAAGCGTGTCCTGGCCGACGTGCTGACCGTGTCCGATCCCGCGGAGGTCAACGGGCTCGCCAAGCGCGACCTGCTGGTCCCGTTCCGCCCGAAGAACTTCGACAAGATCCCCGACGCGGTCAAGGACCCGAAGGGCCAGCACATCGCCCAGCGCGTGAATCTCGCGGCCATCATCATGCGGACCGACAAGGGGCTCGAGGCTCCGAAGAACTGGCTGGACCTGACCGACCCGAAGTACAAGGGCGTGCTGGTCATGCCGGACCCCTCGTACACGGCGATCCAGCTCATGGTGGTGGGCACGCTGTCCCGGAAGTACGGGTGGGAGTTCTACCAGAAGCTGCGCGCCAACGACGTCATGATCGTCCAGGGGCACCAGCAGGTCTCGGAGGTGCTGACCCGGGGCGAGCGGCTCATCGCGGCCGAGGGGGCCGACCAGTACGCCTGGGTGGACCAGAAGGCCGGGCACAAGATCCGGACCGTCATCCCGGCCGACGGGGCGTTCGCCGTCGCGGCCCCCACCGCCGTCATCAAGGGCTCGCCTCATCCCAACGCCG
>JBGQGN010000064.1:0-11497 GCA_041497395.1 Methylomirabilia bacterium | reverse complement strand
GAGCTCAAGTCCCTGAAGCTCTACATGTGGGCCTACCGGAACGAGGGCGCGTTCCACGAGGACGTCACCAACCGCATCCTCGCCGACCTCGTGCGGACGCTCGCGCCCCGCCGGATGGAGGTCGTCGGCGACTGGAACGTCCGGGGCGGGATCAAGACGGTCGTCACGGTGCGCTACGAGAGTCCATCGTGGCCCGGAGCCAGCCACGCCGATCGGGCCAACCAGACGGATCAGGAAGGACCGCCGTCAACGGCGCGGCGCCGACGGACCGCGCGAGCACCGCGCCGAAGAGCGCGCTGACGCCAGGCGGGCGGCAGCGCCCGCCTGCCCTCTACGTCTCGGCGACGGTCACCCGGAGGCCGATCTCCGCAAGAATGCGGCCGACCCGCTGGCACTCCGTCTTCGCGCCCACCCGCACGACCGCCTTGCCATCGTTGTGCACCCGGCCGGCGATCGCCATCCCATCGTCGTAGGAACAGGCGATCGCCTTCATGAGCTGGTGAGCCACCTGCTCGAACGTGTGACAGTCGCAGTTCCAGAGGGTGGTGATCCACGGCGGCTCGACCGTCGTGACATTCTCCGTCTCCTGCTCGACGACCGGACGGCTCTCCGGGATCGCCGCGAGGCGTACGGAGGATTCGGAGGCAGGTGCCGGTCGACCCCGAGGGCTCATCCCGCCGAGCCATCCGGGAAGACCGCGACCTTGATGGACGCCGGATCCCGGTGCGCCGCCAGAGCCGCGTCGATCGCCGCCAGCGGGAAGCGGTGGGTCAGGAGCGCCTCCACGCGGATCTGGCCCGCGGCGAGGAGCGCGACCGCCTCCCCGAACTCCTCGCGATAGATCATGGAGCCGCGAACGTCGATCTCGCGTCGGACGACCCAGAAGAACTCGACCCGCGAAGGGCCGTGCGGGAGCCCCGTCAGGACCACGCGGCCGCCGGGCCGGACGAAGCCGACCTGACCCACCGACAGCTCGACGGCCTCGGCGGTCCCCGCCGTCTCGACGACGAGGTCGACACCGTCTCGCCCGGCGAGGCGCCGCGCCGCGTCCGCGACGCTCTGCCCCGCCCCGACAACGGTGGAATCCGCCCCCAGATCCCGAGCGAGGCCGAGCCGGCGATCCGTGCGCCCGACGACCAGGACCCGGCAGCCGCGCGCCCGCAGGAGCTGGAGGGCCAGCAGCCCGAGCGTCCCCGCCCCGACGACGGCCGCGGTCTCGCCGGGCCGCGGCGCCACCCGGCCCACCGCTCGCGTCACCACCGCGAGCGGCTCGGCGAAGAGGAGCACGTCCGAGGCAATTCCTGCCGGCGCGGGCCAGCATGCCCCCTCCGGCAGGACCGCCAGCTCGGCGAAGCCGCCGTCCCGGTCGATGCCGACCGCGGTCCGCGCCAGGCAGAGGTTGCCGCTGCCCTCGCGGCAAAGGTCGCACGTACCGCATCCCCAGTTCGGCTCGACGGCCACCCGGTCCCCGGGCGCCACGCGGGTGACGCCGGGTCCAACGGCCACGACGTCGCCGATGAACTCGTGTCCGGGTATCAGCGGATACCGGACGTGTCGCTCTCCCGTCCAGATCCGGTAGTCGGTGCCGCAGATCCCCGCCGCCCCGACCCGGACGAGCGCCTCGCCCGCCCCGACGGTCGGATCCCGCACCGTCTCGAAACGGAAGGCGTGAGGCCCTGTGAGAACGGCTGCCTTCATGACGTCCTCAACCCGCGCTGAAGCCGCCGTCCACGAAGACAACCTCCCCCGTCACGTAGTCCGACGCCGCCGACGCGAGATAGACGACGAGAGGACCGAGCTCTTCCGGGCGCCCCGTGCGGCGCGCCGGCACGTCTCGCAGCAGGCGCTCGCGGATCCGCGCGTCCGCGAAGGCCTCCTCGTTCATCGACGTCACGAACCAGCCGGGGGCGACGGCGTTCACCTGGACGTTGTGGCGCGCCCACTCGACGGCGAGCGCCCGCGTCAACGCCAGGAGCCCGCCCTTCGACGCGCTGTAGGCCGCGTAGCCCGCGAGCCCCCGCGCGCCGAGCACCGAGGCCACGTTCACGACCTTGCCCCGCCGCCGGGCGATCATCCCCGGGCCGACGGCGCGGCAGCAGTTGAACGCGCCCGTGAGGTTCGTCTCGAGAATCCGGCGCCACTCGGCGGGCGTCGTCTCCACGAGCGGCTTCACGACGGCCACGCCCGAGTTGTTCACCAGGACATCGACGGCGCCGTACGCCGCGATCGCGCGCTCCACCGCCGCCTGCACTTCGGCCTCCACGACCACGTCCGCCGGGAGGGCCAGCGCGCGCCGGCCGAGGGCGGTCACCGCGGCGGCGGTGTCACGAAGGCCGTCCCGGGAGCGCGCGAGCAGCGCGACATCAGCCCCGGCCTCGGCGAGCGCGACCGCCATGGCCCGGCCGAGACCGCGGCTCGCCCCGGTGACCAAGGCGACGCGCCCATCCAGACGGAGCTGGTCCAGCACCGCCATCGGACCTATCCCCGGTACAGCGACTCGAGGAGATCCGCGTACTTCGCGCGCACATCGCGCCGCTTGACCTTCAGCGTCGGGGTGAGCTCGCCGCCGTCCTGGGTGAAGTCATCAGGGAGCACGGCGAACCGCTTGACCTGCGCGTAGGACGCGAGGTGGGCGTTGACGCCGTCCACGGTGCGCCGCACTCGCTCCATGACCGCCGGGTGACGCACCAGCTCGGCCGAAGGTTTGTCGCCGAGACCCCGCTCCCGGGCGAGCTTGGCAAGCTCGTCCGGATTCAACGTGATCAGGGCCACCGGATACGGCCGGCGGTCACCCTCGACCAGCGCCTGGCTCACGAACGGATCACCCTTGAGCAGATTCTCGATGTGCTGAGGAGCGACGTAGCTCCCGCCCGAGGTCTTGATCAGATCCTTCTTGCGGTCCGTGATCCGGAGAAACCCCTCTCCGTCGATCTCCCCGACGTCACCCGTGTGGAACCAGCCCTCCGGTCGGAACACCGCGGCCGTCTCTTCCCGCTTCCGGTAGTACCCCTGCGCGATGTTGGGCCCCCGGACGACGATCTCACCGTCCTCGGCGATCTTGACCTCCACTCCCCGGAACGGCCGCCCCACGGTGCCGAACTTGAAGGCGTCCGGATGGTTGCTGGCCAGGATGGGGCACGTCTCGGTCAGCCCGTATCCCTCCAGGATGAGGATACCGGCCGCGTGGAAGAACTCCGCGATCTCGAGCGCGAGCGGCGCGCTCCCCGACACGCAGAAGCGAAGGCGACCACCGAGGGCCGCCCGCAGCTTGCCGAAGACCAGCCGGTCCGCGAGCGCCTTCTGCGCGCGGAGGCCGGCCGGGAGGGCCCGCCCTTCCTGCTCGAGGCGGCTGGCGCGACGTCCGACGGCCAGGGCCCAGTGGAAAATGCGTCGGCGAAGAGGCGGCGCGGCCGCCACCCCGGAGAGGATCTTCGCGTACACCTTCTCGAACACGCGAGGCACGCTGCACAGGAAATCCGGCGAGACTTCCCGCAGGTTCTCCGGAAGCCGCTCGATGCTCTCGGCGAACGCGGTGGTCAGGCCGAGACGGACCCCGAGGAAGCTCTCCATCCGGGCGAACGAGTGTGCGAGCGGAAGGAAGAGGAGATGAAGGTCGCCCTCGCGCACCCCGGAGGTTTGCGCAATCATGTCGAGCGCGGCCAAGTGATTCCCATGCGTCTGCACGACGCCCTTCGGGGAGCCCGTGGTCCCGGACGTGTAGACGATCGTCGCGACGTCCCCGGGCTTGACGGCCTGGAGACGCGGCTCCAGCGCACCAGTGAGATGCGCCCCGCGGCCCAGCGCGCGGAGCGCCTCCCAGTCGAGCACGCGAAGGCGGGAGGCGCCCCCGGCAGCCTCGCCGGCCGCCCCGGAAGATCCGTGCATCACGATGACGGTCTCGAGACTCGGCATCTCCGCCACGGCGGCAAGGGTCTTCCGGAGCTGCCGCTCGTCCTCGACGAACAGGGTGCGCGTCTCCGAGTCCCGGGCGATGTAGGCGAGGGTCTCCGGCGGGTAGGTGGGATACACCGGGATCGTGACACCGCCCATCGACAGGATCGCGAAATCCGCTCGGACCCACTCCCCCCGGGTCTGAGAGAGGATCCCCACCGTATCTCCCGGCTGGCGCCCCAGAGCGATCAGGCCGAGCGCGACTTCCCGCACCTCCTCGCCCAGCGCCCGCCACGACACGTCGCGCCAGGCTCCCTCGACCTTGACGCGCTGCGCTGCCTGTTCCCCGGATCGGGATACCCTGTCCCAGAAGAGTCGTCCCAGGGACTCTCGGCTCATAGCTGGCTACCTCCCTCACCTGTCATGCCACTAATACGGAATAACACTACGCATTATCTCGTTTAACAGAATCCCACTCCACGACCAATCCCGCCCCCGGTCCGAGGAGATAAACACGACGCATGATTCGTCTTGACGCGATGCGTGATGTCCTGTTATATCTATAACGCGTCGCGTTAGCAGTATCTACTTTTCGTGCCCGTCGGCCCACGTGGCCGACGTGAGGAGGCAGGAACGATGAACGTCCAGCAGCCGCAGCTTTCTCCCCAGTTCTTCGCCGAGATGCAGGGCAAGGCCCTCGAGGCCTTCTCCGTCCTCGCCGACATGAATCACCGGGTCCTCCAGGGTCTCATGGGCCTCTCGGCATCTACCGCCAAGGAGGGCCTCCGCACCTACGCCGAGCTCCAGTCGGCGACCGTGGAGGCCGTCCGGACGCCCCAGGCGCCCGTGGGGCCGGAGGCCTTCGAAGCGCTCCGCCAGAACCCCTTCGCGTGGTACCAGAAGGGTCTGCTGGGCCTCGTCGAGGGCACCCAGAAGTCCTTCCGCCTCGTGGAGGCGAACGCCCAGGTCGTCACCCGCACGGCCGAGCGCGTCCAGGCCTCGGCCGAGCAGACCGGCCAGGAGATCCAGGAGACGCTGACGACGTCCGTGAACCGGCTCAAGGAGATCTACGCGCGCGGCTGATCCGATGACCCGGCCCTGACGCTCGGGCCGGTGGCCCAGATCAGCCACGGCCAGATGAGCCAGGGGAGGTCTCACCCCTCCCCTGGCTCATCCACCGAGCCGCGACTCGAGATCCTTCAGCTTCTCCTTCAACGCCGCGACCTCCGCCTTGAGCCCTGCGGTATCCGACGAGTCGCCGCTCGGGGCCGGTCGCCCGCCCTCTTGCTCCGACGGCCACCACCCCGCCCGTGCCCCCCAGTCCCGGAGGGCCCGCTCGGTCTCCCGCTGGCTGGCCACGATTCCCGAGAGGCTCGACTGAAGCGATTCCTGGACGAACGACTGCCACGCCGTACCGTGCTGGATCAGCTGGTGCAGGAACGCGACCGGGAGCGCCGACCGGCGACCCCGAGCCGTATCCAGGATGATCTGGGCCAGGGTCTGGCTCGTCAGATCCTCCCCCGAGACCGCGTCGACGACCCGGATCGCGCGCCCTTGCCGGATGAACTCCTCCAGCTCCTCGAGCGTGACATACCGACTCCGGCTCTGGTCGTAGAGCTTGCGGTTGGCGTAGCGCTTGATCAGGATGGGCTCGTCGCTGGCCATGCCCGGTCCCTCGGCCCAGGCATTCTAACACTGCGCGTCAACGTGACAAGGGCGACCTGCCTCGGACCGCGAGGGTTTCCCGCGGCCAATTGATCTGCCAGAACCGGCGTGCTACCCCTGGAGGGGCGCCGAGCCTCTTCGGCGCACGATCCGACGAGGAGGAGCCGGCATGAAGCTCGAGGGACGCAAGGCGATCGTGACGGGGGCTTCCCGCGGCATCGGCCGCGCGATCGCGATCGGGCTGGCCGAGGAGGGCGCCGACGTCGCCGTCAACTACGTGTCGAGCGAGGCGGCGGCCCAGGCCGTCGTGCGCGAGATCGAGAAGCGGGGCCGCCGCGGCCTCGCCGTGCGGGCGGACGTGAGCGACTTCCCCGACACCTTCCGCATGGCCCAGGACGTCCTCGGCGCCTTCGGGCATGTCGACATCCTCGTCAACAATGCGGGGATCAACAGCGACAAGACCTTCGTGAAGATGGACCACGCGGCCTGGAGGAAAGTCCTCGCCATCAACCTGGACGGGGTCTTCAACTGCACCAAGGTCTTCATCGACGACATGCTGAAGCGAGGCTTCGGCCGGATCGTCAACATCACGTCCGTCATCGGCCAGATCGGCAACTTCGGCCAGGCCAACTACGCGGCGTCGAAGGCCGGCGTGACCGCCATGACCAAGTCCCTCGCCAGGGAATTCGCGTCCAAGGGGATCACGGTGAACGCGCTCGCGCCCGGGTTCGTCGAGACGGAAATGGTGGACTCCATCCCCGAGAAGGTCCGCCAGCGTCTGCTCGACCAGATCCCGCTCAAGCGGTTCGGCAAGGCCGAGGAGGTGGCCCGAGCGGTGATCTACCTCGTCTCCTCGGATGGGAACTACATCACCGGCGAGGAGCTCTCCCTCAATGGCGGGCTCCTGATGCGTTAGGTCCCGGGGACCGCGCGCGCTCAGGGGCGGACGGGGTCAGGCTCCGTGACCGCTGATCTCTCGGCGCCACCGCCGAGGAGGACGGGAGCCGGAGGCGCCAGCCGGAGCGCTTGAGTGGCCAGCGCCAGGCCGCTCGACATCCAGATCGACATCATCTCGACCGCCAGCGCCGCCGGCAGGAAGGCGACCGCCGGCGGCCGGCGGACCGGGCTCGGCGCCGCGTACTCGATGCGCGTCGGCGACGGCAGCACCCAGGCCTCGCCCTCCAGGAGGAGCTCCCCATCCTGGTTGACGCAGGTCGTGCCCAGCCGCAGCCGGTTCCGCTCCGCGACGCGCTCCGCCACCTCGACCCGCGCCGTCACCCGGTCTCCGATGTACACCGGACGCATGAAGCGGAAGCTCTGCGAGAGGTAGATCGTGCCCGGCCCCGGCAGGCGGGTCCCGATCACGCTCGACACGAAGCTCCCCGTCAGCATGCCAGGCGCGATGACACGGCCGAACCGGGTCCCGGCCGCGAACGCCGCATCCGAATGGATGGGGTTGTCGTCGCCGCTCGCCGTCACGAACTCGCGGATCGTCTCCGCGGTGACCGTGTAGGTGACCTCTGCCACGTCGCCGACGGCCACGTCCTTCATCGTGAGTCCGGTCATCGGGCCTCCTAGACTAAGACTAGGAGCGGCTTGGCGGCCGGGTTGGCGTGCTGGCCGACGAACGGGCTCCCGGGACGCCTGCGGAGCGTGCCGGCCGGCGGGTCCCGGGGGCGGGGCGCTCACCGGCCTCCACAGGTCGATCGGCTCTCGAGGTCCCCTCACGGAGGAGCCGCCGGATCTCGTCCAGCCGATCCTCAAGACCCTCGATCCGCTCTTCCAGGGCGACCAGCTGGGACGCGACGCCAACGACCTGGCTGCGGGACGGCAACCCGAGGGTGCGGAGAGCCTGGTCCGTGTACTGCTCCATGCCCTTCTTGAGCGGTCCCTGCGCGGTGAGGGTCTGATCGAGGTACCGGCCGAGCGCCTGGGCGAACCCTTCGGTTCCCATCGCCTGGCCGAGAGTCTTCGACCAGACCTCGATCCACTGGTCCAGGAACGCCTTCCACTGCTGGGCGAACTCCGGGCTCACCCCACCCTGCGCCGCCGCCTTCTGCCAGATCTCCATCCCCTGGCCGAGGATGGGGCGCCAGAACTGGCTGAAATCGGGAGCCCCGGGCGCCTGGGGTGTGGGAGGCTGACCGAGAGCGCGCACCCACGCCTGGGTGCCGTCCTCCAGGGCCTTCTTCCAGATCTCGAACGCGTCCTGGGCCGGGTTCTGCGTGGTCATGTCGGTGTCCCCAGTATGCCACGTTGCGTCATGGCCGGGAAGCGTTGCGTCGTTCGACCCCTGCGGCTACCCCAACCGAGCGGCCAGCCAGTCGGACACCCGCGGCCAGCAGTGGACGGACGCGGACCGCCCCGCGATCAAGGAGATGTGGCCCCCGGGCAGCTCGATGTAGCTCTTGTCCGTGCTTCCTGCGTGGTCGATCAGCGCCCGGACGCATCCAGGGGGTGCGATGTAGTCCTCCTTCGCGCCGACCACGAGGAGCGGGCAGCGAACCTGCCCGAGATGGACGGCTTCCCCCCCGAGCCGGAGCGTCCCCTGGACGAGACGATTGTCCTGGTAGAAGTCCTTGACCCACTGGCGGAAGAACTCCGCCGGGAACGGCACGTAGTCGTTCGCCCACCGCGAGAGCGCCCGATAGCCCTCGACGTAGCGAGGGTTGTCCAGGTTCCACCAGAGGTTCAGCGCGGTCGTCACGTCCATCGTCGGGCGGAGGAGCTTGAACCCGACCTTGACCCAGTCAGCAGGGATCGCGCCCACGGTGTCGACGACCCGGTCCACGTCGTAGAAGCGCTTGTCGAGCCACTGCGCGAAGAGCCCGGCCCGGGCGAAGTCGATGGGCCCGGCCATGTTGACGTACGCCCGAACCGGCACGTCGGGATGCTGGGCGACGAACGACACCGAGAGCGGCGCGCCCATGCAGTAGCCGATCACCGCGAGCCCGTCCGCGCCGGACGTCTCCAGCACCTTGCGGACGACGCGCGGGAGGAGCCGGGTCACGCACTCATCCACGGTCAGCCCGTTGTCCTCCTCGCCATAGACACCCCAGTCGAGGAGGTAGAAGTCGTACCCGAGCCGGCACATGTGCTCGACGAAGGAGGAGCCCGGCTGGAGATCGAAGATCGAGGGCCGGCTGATGCCGAGATTCGGCACGAACAGCACCGGTACCGGCCGCGTGCGCGAAGACTCGTAGCGGTACAGCCGCGCCTTGTTCCGGCGATAGACCACCTGCTTCGGCGTGAGCCCGATCGCGGGCTCCGGCGCGGCGGCCAGCTCGAGCGCCCGCACGGCCCGTGTCAGCGTTCGCGACCACTCGGCGGCGAGGTTCTGCACCACCTCCCCCGCCTGCATCGTCTCCGGCATTCGTGGCTCCCCCTGGCTAGATGATACCGCGAGCTCTCAGCTCGGTCAGCCGAGTCGGCCCGAGCCCGAGATGCCGCGCATAGACGTGCGCGGTGTGAAATCCGGGCGGCCGGCCCGGGACCTTCAAGCGTGGCGGAGTCCGCGTCATCCGCCAGGCAGGCGCCGCGAGCGTGAGCGGCCCGTAGACAGGATCGTCGAGACGGGCGAAGCACCCTCGGTCCCACCAGTGGTCCTCGGCCAGGGTCTGGGTCGGGCGGTTCACCGGTCCGAAGACGACCGTGCCCGGCCCCGGATCCGCCAGCACCTTCGCCAGGATCTCGCTGGCCGTGTAGTTGACCGACCACCGGGCGATCTCGTCCCTGAGCGCCACCCGCCTGTCGGGCTGCGTCCGGTCGAGCGTCGTCCGGAACCGGGGATCCTGCGCGAGCTCCGAGCGTCCCATGATCCGGCAGATCGCCCCGAAGTTCGGATCGGTGTACCCCGCGATGAACGCCCAGCCGTCCTTCACCGGAATGAACGTGTACACCGACACCGCGATGTCCATCCCCCCGAGCCGCTCCCGCACCTCGCGGCTGCCGTGGTAGAGGAGCAGCGTGTACTCGAGGTAGCGCATCAGGGCCTCGGCGCCGGAGACGTCGATCATCTGGCCCCGCCCGGACGTCCCCCGCCAGTGGAGCGCGGCCAGCGTGGCCACCCCGCCCCACGCGGCCTGGGCGTACGCGCTGATCCAGCTTCCGACGCGTGTCGGCCCGGCCTCCGGCCCGCCCTCGCCGGGCTCGCCGGTGATGTACGCGAGACCCGAGAGCGCCTGGTCGATCAGGTCGTACTCGGGACCGCTTCCCTCCGCTCGCGGCCCGAACTGGCCGTGAGTCGAGAGCGCGACGTAGACCAGTCGCGAGTTGAGGGGCTCGAGCTGCCGGTATCCGATCCCCCACGCGTCCATCTGCCCGGGCGGGAAACCCTCGATGACGACGTCCGCTCGGGTCGCGAGCTGGCGGAAGAGCGCCTGGCCGTCCGGCGTCGTGAGATCCAGCGTCGCGTAGTAGCGGTTCCGCCCCTCCGCCAGGTACGCGAGCCCCTCACCCCGGAGACCCGCGTCCGCGGGGCCCCAGGCCCGGGCGGGATCCCCCCCGGGCGGCTCGAGCTTCACGACCTCGGCCCCGAGCTCGCCGAGGAACCCGCCGAGGACGTGGCCGCCGTAGTGCGCGACGGCACAGTCCAGCACGAGAAGCCCGTCGAGGGCCTCGGGCTTCTCGGACGCGCGCCGCGGGTCCTCCGCCGCTCGCGCCCAGTCGGCCCACCGCGCCTCGCCCCGACCGGCTGCCTCGCTCACAGGAGATCGCCCTCGCCAGACCAGTCGTCGGGGGGCCTGGCGCCCCGCCGATCGCCCCAGCGCCCCACGATCCCGCGCCGCTCGAGGTCGGCGATCTCCTCGTCCGGCAGCCCGAGGATCCCCTTCAGCACGTGGCGGTTGTGCCACCCCACCGGCCGCCCTGCCCACTTGTGGCGCGCCGGTGTGGCCGAGAGCTGCGGTGCCGGCCCGTAGTCCACCACGCGGCCGTAGACCTGGTCGTCCAGCTCCTCGACGCTCCCCCGAGCCCGGAAGTGGGCGTCCTCGTACTGGTCCCGGGCGCTCATCACCGGCGCTGCCGCGAACCCGTGGTGCCGCGCCGCCGCCTCGACGTCCGACCGCGACCATCGCGCGCACCAGTCCAGGATGAGGGCGTCGAGCGCGTCCGCGTGGGCGGGGCGGCGCCGGGATTCGGCCGTGGCGAAGCGCGCGTCGTCGGCGAGATCGGCGCGCCCGAGCGCCTCCGCGAGACCGCGGAACTCCGTGTCCTTCCCCGCGACGATGGCAACGTGGCCATCCCGACACGCGTAGATGCCCGACGGCACGAAGACCGGGTCACGGTTACCCGTCTTCGGTCGATCGCGCCCCGTCAGGCCGGCGTAGAGCCAGGTCCAGTCGAGCGCGCGGACGAGCCCCTCGCACTGGGCCATCTCGACGAACTGGCCCTCCCCGGTGCGGTCCCGCCAGTGGAGCGCGGCCAGCACGCCCATGGCCGAGAGACAGGCGCCGAACCAGTCCCCGAGGTAGTTCCCCGACTTGATCGGCAGCGCCCCCTCGAACCCGGAGATCGCCGACAGCCCGGACACGGCCTGTGCGAGGCCGTCGTAGGACGCGCGGCCTTCGGCGAAGGGCCCCCACTGGCCGAAGCCCGTGTTCGCCACGTAGATCAGCCCGGGGTTGATCTCCCGCAGCTGGCGGTATCCGAGGCCCCACTTCGCCTCGGTCGTCCCGGGCTTGAAGTTCTCGACGAGGACGTCCGTGCGGGCGACCAGCTTCCGGATGAGAGCCTGGCCCTCGGCGTGGTGCATGTCCACGCCGATGTGGTACTTGCCGTGGTTCTGGGGGAAGAACGCCACGGACACGTTCTTCCAGAAGCAGCCCTCGTGGCCGAGGATGCGGGTGACGTCGCCCTGTCCCGGCATCTCGACCTTGATCACCTCGGCCCCGAGCTCCCCGAGGAAGTCCGCGGTGGCGGGACCGAAGATGATGACGGACAG
>JBGQGN010000063.1:0-11549 GCA_041497395.1 Methylomirabilia bacterium | reverse complement strand
TCACGCCGCCCGAAGCGGAACTCGTGGTGTGTACGGCCCAGCCGGCGGGTCGCCATCAAGCGGCGGGCCTCACATCGACTCCGGAGCGGAGATTCCCAGAAGCCCGAGCCCGTTCCGCAGAACCTGGGCGACCGCCCGCGCGAGCCCGAGTCGGGCGCGCGTCACCACGGGCTCCTCGGGCCGAACGATCCGGAACGCGGGCGTATGGGTGCCGAGGTGGTGGTAGGCGTGGAGCTGCGCCGCCAGGTCGTAGAGGTACACGGCGATGCGGTGCGGCTCGAAGGCGCGGGCCGCGCCGGCGACGGTGGGGGGGCAGCGCAGCAGCGTCTTCACGAGGGCCAGCTCCTCGGGCGCCCCGAGCGGCAAGAGGTCGGCCTCGGCCCAGGCCGCCGGCGCGACGATGCCGCGCTCCCGGGCGTGGTTGAAGACGCTCGCGACCCGCGCGTGGGCATATTGGACGTAGAACACCGGGTTCTTCTGCCAGTCCTGCTCGGTGGCGGCGTCGAGGTCGAAGTTGAGGTGGCTCTCCGGGCTCCGCGTCACCATGAACCAGCGGAAGACGTCGATGCTTCCGACCTGGTCGAGGAGATCGTCGATGGTCACGTATGTCGCCCGGCGCGTCGACATCTTCACCTCGACACCGCCGCGCGTGATCGTCACGAACTGGTGAATGAGGTAGCGGATCCGGTCGGCCGGCAGCCCGAGGGCGCCGATGGCCGCCACGACGTCCTTGGCTTCCTCGATGTGGTCGGCGCCCTGGACGTTGAGGATCCGGTCGAACCCGCGGCCGAGCTTCTCCCGGTGATACGCGATGTCGGGGAGCCGGTACGTCGGTTCGCCAGTGGACTTCACCAGCACGCGGTCCTGCGGCCGGCCGATGGCGGAGAACCGGAGCCAGACCGCGCCGTCCTTGTCGTAGACGAGTCCGGCCGCTCGGAGCGCCTCGAGGGTGGCCTCGACCCTCCCCTCGGTGTAGAGCAGCGCCTCGTTCGAGTAGACGTCGAAACGAATGCCGAGGCGCTCGAGGGTCCGCCGGATGTCGGTGAAGATGCCGTCCTCCGCGGCCTGCCGGAAGACGGTCTCGTGGCCCTCGCCCGCGAGCGACTCCCCGTGCCGGCCGCGAAGCTCGGCCGCGATCTCCCGGATGTAGTCGCCCTGGTAGCCGTCCTCGGGCAGCGCCGCCGGCCGGCCGAGGAGCTCCAGGTACCGGGCGCGGACCGATTCTCCCAGCACGCGCATCTGGCGCCCCGCGTTGTTGAAGTAATACTCGCGGGTCGTCTCGTAACCCATTGCCCCGAAAAGCCTGGCCACGCAGTCGCCGAGAATCCCTTGCCGGCCGTGACCGAGCGTCAGCGGTCCCGTGGGATTGGCGCTGACGAACTCCACCATGGCGCGCTGCCCGCGCCCCTCATCGTCAGTGCCGAAGCGATCGCCCTCGGCGAGGATCCGAGCCAGCCCCGCGCGGCAGTACGCGGGTGAGAGGAACACGTTGAGGAATCCCGGTCCCGCGACCTCGGCGCGCTCGATCTCGTCCACGCCCGGGAGATGCGCGAGGATCGCCTCCGCCACCTGGCGGGGCGGGCGGCGGTGGGACTTGGCGAGGAGCATCGCGACGTTGGTCGCGTAGTCCCCGTGGGTGGGATCTCTCGGGACCTCCCACGCGACGTCCGACGCCAACACGGTCGGGAGCCCGGCCCGGCCGAGAGCGTCCAGCAGCGCGCCCGACAAGACCGCGGTCACATCCAGAGCCATGGCGCCGTCCACTATAGCCCACGTCCCCAGAGGGTCGAAGAAAAAGCGGGAGTTATGGCCTCTCAGCGCAGCCGGAACTCGACGGGGAGGCGGATGACGAGCGACCGGGCCGGGAGCCCCGGCGGGAACGGGAACGGCGCTGAGCCACGCACGGCCGCCACCGCCGCGACGCGAAGCGTGTCCGCGCTCGTCCCCGCGACGACCTCGACGGCGACCAGTCGGCCATCGGGACCGAGACGCAGCTCGAGCTCGACCATGCCCTGCTGACCACGGCGCACGGCCGTCCACGGGTAGACGAGTCGATCCTGGATGCGCTGTCGGAGCGCGCGCACGTAGGATTCGTACTCGGGCGGGACGCCGCCGTCCGGGGCACTCCCCCATTGACCCTCGCCCGGTGGGAGGCGCGCGAGACTTGCTTCACCGGTGGCGGCAGGCTGGCCACCCGCGCCCGGCCCGGCCGCCTCGCCCTGTTCTGGCCGCCCGCCCGACCCTGTCTCCGCCGGCACGCCGGTCCCCGGATCGCGGGACGCACGTGAGCCGGTCATCGTGGACGCCAGCGGCGCCTGGCGACCGTCGACGAGGTCCCGTGACGGGACCGGTGTGACCAGGTCCGGCCCCTTCGTCGGGGGCGCGCTCCTCCCGGTGTCGCCCGTCGGCCCGCGGGTCACGGTTTCCGTCGGCGGCAAGGCCATCAGCAAGGAGAGCGCCGCCGGTGGCGTCGACGCGGGCTGGAGCGGCGGCGGCGAGGGTCTCTGGGGCGCCGGCGCGAGCGGTGGGGTCGACTCCGGTCCGGCGTGGGTCGACCTGGGCGAGACGGGCATGGTCGGCGGCGGCGGCACCTCGGGCGCGGCACTCGCCGTCCCGGGAGGCGTCACCCCCGGAGCGACCGGCGCGACCACCGGCGTGTCCGTCGGCGGCGCCGCATCGGACGGCGCGCGTGCCACAGGACCGACGGAAGTCCCGGGCCGCATGATCCGAGGGCGCAGCGCGGAGGCGTCGGCGGCCTCGTGTCGATCGCTGGTCGCAACGACAGGGTGGACGAGGTCCACGTAGAGGGCCGGCGGCGATGGGGCCGGGATCGGGCCGGCCAGCCACGCGGCGCCGACGATGCCGATCGTGGCGACGGCGCCGCCGTGGGCCAGGATCGAGAGAGTGAGCGCGCCCCCGAGCCCCCGGCTCACCCGGGCTCTCCTCGTCGTCTCACCGGCGGCTTCTCCCGAGGAGCGCGACCGCCGCCAGCAGGACGACGGTGATGCCGGCCGCGGCGCCCAGCACGCGGCGCGCGCGACGGATCAGGTCGGGCGAGGATGGCAGCGCGCCCTCGCCGAGCCGGTACGCGCCGCGCTTCGCGAGCCCGACGTCGAGGGCGCCGGCCATGGCCGCCATCGGCCAGCCGGCATTCGGGCTCGCCGTGCGCCGATGCTGCGCCCACGCGACGCGGGCGGCGCCAGCGCCGTTCTCGCCGACCAGGGTGGCGCCGGCCGCGAGGGCGGTGGCGCCGAGACGAGCGGGCACCAGGTTCGCCAGATCGTCGAGCCGCGCGGCGGCCTTGCCGAATCGCTCGTAGCGCGCGTCGCGGTAGCCCCACATCGCGTCGGCCGTGTTGACGGCGCGGTACGCCCACGCGGCCGGTAGCCCGCCCACCACGTACGCGAGCATCGGCGCCGCGATGCTGTCCACCAGGTTCTCCGACGCGGATTCGATCGCCGCGGAAGCCACCTCGTCCGCCCCGAGGTCCGCCGTCGGGCGGCTCACCAGGTCCCGTCCCACGCGGATCCGCGCGGTCCCGAGGTCGCCGGCCCGGAGCGCGTCCTCGACGCCATCCGTGGCCTCGGCAAGCCGGCGCAGCGCGAAGGCCGGCTTGAGCAGGAGCGCCTCCAGCACGATTCCCGCCCAGCCGAGCCCGCGCGTCGCGATCGCGAGGAGGCGCGCGACGGCCCACGCGCCGGCGATCACCACCGTCACGGCTGCCGCGCCGTCGGCGACGCTCCGTCCGGGCGCGCGTCCCTCCGCCCAGTCGAGGGCTCGCCCCAGCCAGGCCACGGGATGCCAGCGCGCGGGCGGCTCGCCCAGGGCAAGATCGAGGGCGACGGCCAGCAGGATGGCGGCGGGCCGCCGGAGCGTCATCGGCGCGGGATCCCGAGAAGGACCGCCTGGCGCACGGCGCGCGCGAGGCACCAGCCGGCCACGGTCCCTGGCCCGAGATACGGCACGCGCGGGCCGCGGCCGGTCCACGCGATGACAACCGCGTCGGTGATCGTTCCGGTCGCCGGCGCTCCCTCCGCCGTCACGATGCCGGCCTCGGCCAGCGCCCCGACCTTCGCCTCGGTCGCCGTGATGACGCCGTTGACGGCGGCCGCGCGCTCGAGCTCTGCGTCGAGCACGACGACGACGTTGATCGTCGACGGCTGCCACGCCACGGGCGGCGTGACGCCCGCGGCCACCGGCACCCCGAATCCGACGGTCGCGACGGCGCCGGCGCGGACGCCATCGGCCTCCTCCCAGACGATGCGGGCCTCGTGGGTCCAGGCCGCCGTCATGAGCCCCACGAACGGCTCGGTGATGCCGAGGCCCCGCCCGAAGGCGTGGAGGTCCGCGCCGGGGTCGGCGGAGTCGTAGCCTCGCCGCACGTGCATGTTCACCACGTGGCGCGTGACGTCGAGATCGCCGCCCACCACGGACGAGGCCAGCACGCGAAGCGGCGCCGCGCTTCTGAGCCACACCGCGTCCCGGCCGACGTCGATCTCGACGCCCTCGATCACCCGCGCCTCCTGCGTCGTGGGCCAGAGCGCCCCGGCCGGGCCGCACGCCATGCCCGGCGAGTCACGGCGCCGCGCACTCCAGCCAAGCGCCCGGTCGAGACGAGTCACGATTCCACGGGTCCTGTCGCCGCCCTGCCGTGCCGCGGCCGGGCTTCGTCACCCGCCCGCCGCCTTTCGCGGCGCTACGAGCCGCGAAAGGACGCCGAGGGGGTCCCACGTTCGCCCTCCCGCGGCACGGCAAGGCGGCGCCACCCGCGGAGCTCCAGTCGTCACTCGAGCGGATCGCTCGGTGCGCGCCGATCAGCGCATCAGTCAAAGGTGGCGCGGATCCCGGCCACGACGTGCGTCCCGAGCGCCGGGAAGCCCGCCACCTCGGAATAGCTCTCGTTGAAGATGTTGGTCGCGCGCAGGTGCAGCGTGATGTTCGACAGGAACCCCCAGCGCTTGATCGGCAGCCGGTACGCCGCCGCCGCGTTGACGACCGCGTAGCCGGGGTTCCGAGGCAGATCCGGCGCCTCGAACTGGCTCGACATGACCAGCACCTCCCCGGAGAGCGTGAGCCCTGGCAACGGCTCCCAGGTGGCCGTCACCGATAGGGCATTGGGGGCGATGCGTCGTAGCGGATCTCCCGTCGTCAGGTCCTCGGAGTCCGTGTAGGTGTAGGCCAGCGCCAGGACGAACCCGTCGACCGGCATCACGCTGGCCTCCACCTCGACGCCCTCGGAGCGGGCCTTGCCGACGTTCTGGGCCTCGAAGCAGAAGTTCACCGGATCGGTGAGCGTCGACTGGATGAGATTCGTGAAGTCGTTGCGGAAGTAGGTCGCCGCGAGCCGGACTCGCCGCTCCCAGAGGTGCTGCTCCACGCCCGCGTCCCAGCTGGTGCTCTCTTCGGGCTTGAGATTGGGGTTGCCGAACGCCGGACACGGCGCGAAGGCCGGAAAGAACAGCTCGTTGAACGTCGGCGCGCGGAACCCCTGCCCCCAGCTGGCCTTCAGCCGCGTGTCCGTGGCCTTGATGAGATAGGAGAGCGCCACGCGCGCCGTCGCCTTGTCCTCGAAGGCGCTGTTCCCGTCGTAGCGGATGCCCCCCGTGATGTACAGGCGGTCGAACAGCGCGAGCTGGTCCTGGAGGACGAGGGCCCAGGAGTCGACGGTCTCCTTGTAGCTCCCCTTGACCTCGCCCACCTCGCTCCGGTACTCGCCGCCGAGCGTGATCGTGTTCCACGGGACGGGCTTGATGAAGTGATACCACTCGGCCTCGAGCCGCCTGGAGGAGATGTCCGAGGTGAAGCCGAACGGATGCGCGGGATCGGCCTCGTCCTTGAAGGTGAGCGTCTCGTCGACGGCCGACACCCGGAGCTTGTGCTCCCACATCGACGTCCAGGGCTGCCGCCACTCGAGGGAGAGGAGCCCGAGCTGCTGGTCCTGCTCGCGGTTCGGGTCGAAGTCGGGGAACACCGTGGCGAATGGAACCCCGAGATGCCCGTCCTGGAATCGCCCGGTGAGCGAGAGCTCGCCCTTGTTCGGCAGCGCATAGCCAAGCCGCGCGTTCACACTGGTGACGCTGTGCTCGTCGTTGTCGAACTGGCCCTGGAAGTCGAGCCGACTCACCCCAAGGGAATAGTTCCACGGCCCGGTGCTCCCCGACACGCCGACGCGCTCCCGGAACGTCTCGTAGTTCCCGACCTCGAAGTCGGCGAAGGCCGAGGGAGGCCCCTGCCCGCGCTTGGTGATGACGTTGACGACGCCGCCGATCGCGTCGGCGCCATAGAGCGTCGATTGCGGGCCGCGCAGGACCTCAATGCGCTCGACGTCGTCGAGGGTGAGGTCGGCGAAGTCGAAATCGCCGGAGGTGAGGCTCTTGACTCGCACGCCATCGATCAGCACCTGCACCTGAGTTGCGTTGGCCCCGCGGATGCGAATGGTCGAGAGCTTCCCGGGACTGCCCGATGTCTCCACCTGGACGCCGGGGATGGTCCGGAGGACCTGCTCCACTGCCCGGTACTCCTGAACTCGCATCGCCTCCTCGGGGACGACGGTCACCGACGCGCCGGTCTGCTCGAGCGGCTGCTCGCTCCGGGTAGCCGTCACGACCACCGGATCGGCCCGCCGGACGTCGCCCGCCGGGGTCGCCGGCGCGGCGCCCGGGGCTGTCTGGACCGTTTCCTCGGCTCCGACCCATCCCGATCCGAGCCACAGCAACATCACGGGCACGCACCACATGCCTCTACGGTTCATCGCGCACTCCTCTTCCGCGAAGGGGTGTCGGTCTCATGCGCCCCGATCGGTCTCCTGACTCGTGGCTCGTCGCGCCCACCGCGCCTTCCCAGGGCGAATGGCCCCAGTGACGTCGCCCCGCCGCGCACACGCGGCGGAGGTGGGGGCGCTCCCCACTTACAGTTGCGGGACAGTGCCGGACTCGGCGTTCGAAGAACGCCTCACCGGCTTCCCGGCATCGGGACGCTGCTCACTACCCTCGGTCTCCCACCTCCCTTCCTAGGATCAGACTTGGACTTCCAAACATTCGCCATCCGCCACGCGGCCCCAGTCGGCTCCAGCCCGATTGTTCAGAAGTCACAGTCTGACCCCGAGGACGACGGGGCGGCCGGACGCGAGCCGCTCGACCCACACCGGGCAGCCGTACGCCTCCTCGAGCACCGCCTCGTCCAGCACCTCGCGCGGCGGACCGAGCCGGATCACGCGCCCGCCGGAGAGGAGGAGCAGCCGGTCGGCCAGCTCCCCTGCCAGGTTCAGGTCATGGCTCACGAAGATCACCGTCATGCCCCGCTCCCGGTTGAGCCGCCGGAGCAGCCCGACCAGATGCCGCTGGTGCAGGAGGTCGAGGTGGCTCGTCGGCTCGTCCAGCAGGAGCACCCGCGGCTCCTGGGCGAGCGCCCGTGCGAGGAGCGCGCGCTGGCGCTCACCGCCGGCAAGCGTGTCGACCGGGTGGTCGCCGAGCTCGAGGACCCCCGCGAGGACCATCGCCTCGCGCGCCCGGGCGAGATCCGCCGGGCCCTCGAAAAGCCGCCCCTCGCTCCGGGGGAAGCGTCCCATGAGGACGAGCTCCTCCACACTCACCGAGAACGCCAGCTGCTCCTCCTGCGGGACGACCGCCACGTCCCGGGCGAGGGCGAGACGCCCCACGGTGCCGAGCGGCCGACCCCGGTACCGGATCTCGCCGCGGTCGGGAACGTGCACCTTCGAAAGGAGACGCAGCAGGGTGGTCTTCCCGGAGCTGTTGGGGCCGACCAGGCCCAGGATCTCGCCGTCCGCCACCTCGAACGACGCGCCGGAGAGACGGAACACGCCGCCGTAGCCGAACTCCACCCCTTTCGCCTCGAACATCGGTGGGCCGGCCGCGGCCATGCGCGAGCTCACGCGCTGCGCCGCCGAAGGCGGGTCCGCAGGAGGTAGACGAAGAACGGCGCGCCGCAGAAGGCGGTCACCACCCCGACCGGCAGCTCCGCGGGCTGCACCACCAGGCGCGCCAGCGTGTCCGCCAGCACGAGAAACATCGCGCCCCCGCCGGCGGCCACCGGCAGCAGGAGCCGGTTGTCCGACCCGACGGTCAGGCGCACGGCGTGCGGCACGATGAGCCCGACGAATCCGATCGGGCCCGTCTGGGCGACGATCACGCCCGTAAGGAGCGACGCCGCCACGAAGACGATGCGCTTGACCCGCTCGGCTTCGACCCCCAGCTGGAGGGCCGACTCCTCGCCGAGCGCGAGCAGGTTCAGCGCGCGCGCCTGCGCGTAGATCGTCGCCGTTCCGGTCGCCGTGCCGACCGCGATCACCCCGACCGCGCGGTACCCCACGATCCCGAGGCTCCCCATGAGCCAGTGGAGGATGCCGCCAAGCTGGGCGAAGTCCACGAGCGAGACGACCAGCGTGATCACGGCCGAGAAGAAGAGTCCCGTGATCACCCCGGCCAGGAGAAGCGTCTGGACCGGAAGCCACCCGCCCGACGTGGCGATGAGGTACACGATGGTCGCCGCGATCAGCGCGCCCGCGAAGGCGAAGGCCGACAGCCCCACCGTCGCGGCCAGCGAGCCCTCGAATCCCCAGAGGTGCCCGAGCACCGCGCCCAGCGCCGCGCCGCCGGCCACGCCCAGCACCGCGGGATCTGCGAGCGGGTTCCGCGTCAGGGCCTGGAACGCCGCCCCCGCAACGGCAAGGCCTCCCCCCGCCAGCGCGGCGAGGATGACCCGCGGCAGCCGGAGCTCCAGCACGACCGTGGCGGCGAGGTCCGAGCGCGCCCGCCCCACCAGCGCGGCGGCGACGTCGCCCAGACCGATCGGCGCAGGTCCGGTGGCGAGCCCGATGAGACCCGCGAGAGCCAGTCCACCGGCGACGACGACGGAGGCCACCCCCACGCGACGGCGGGAGATCACGGCACGCGCTCCGGGTGGATCACGCGGGCCAGCGCGCGGAGCGCCTCGACCATCCGGGGGCCCGGCCGGTGGACGAGGTCACCGTCGACGCCGTACACGCGACCTTCGCGCACGGCGCTGACCGAGCCGAGCCGCTCCCAGCCGCGGAGGAGCTCCTCGACCGTCCCCTGCCCGTGGCGCCCCACGATGATCCGGTCCGGACGCCGCTCGACGACCGTCTCCAAGGAGAGGCGGGGGTACGGGAGCGGCTCGGCGCCCGTGACGCTCTCGCCGCCGGCCCGCTGGATGAGCTCGCTGATGAGCGTGCCCCGGCCCGGTGCGATGAGCGGGTTCGGCCACACCACGTAGAGGACGCGCGGCCGGGGCGAGCCCGCGACCGCGCGCGCGATGGCATCCGCGTCCCGCCGCATCGAGGCCACCCGCGCGCGGGCGGCGGCGTCACGCCCGAGCACGCCGCCGATCCGCTCGATCGACTCGAGCACCGTCTCGAAGTCGACCGGTCGGATCACGTAGACGGCCAGCCCGAGCGCCACGAGCCGCTCGACGTGCTCCGAGTAGTTGCTCTCCGACGTGGCGAGGACGAGATCGGGCCGGAGCGCCAGGATCGCCTCGAAGCTCGGCGTGGAGATCCCGCCGACGCGGGGCTTCCGGGTCGCCTCCGGCGGGTAGTCGCAGAAGTCGGTGACCCCGACCAGCCGGTCGCCATCACCGAGGTCGAACACGGTCTCGGTGATGCTCGGCGCCAGCGACACGATCCGTGCCGCGTGGTCCGGAACCCGGACACGCCGGCCGAGCATGTCCGTCACCTCGCCGGCCGACCCGGTGCGCGGTCCGCCCGCGAGCCCCACCAGCGCCACGACGAGGAAGAGCAAAGTCCGTGACGCCCGCCAGCCCACGCGACGGGAATCCCACCCCGCCGACGGCATCCTCATCGCAGGCGCTCCGACACGCCAGCTTCCTTGAACGTCGCCATCTCCCGGTAGCAGGCGAGCGCCGCGCGGAGGAGGCCGATCCCGAGCGCGGCGCCGGTGCCCTCGCCAAGCCGCATGCCGAGCTCGAGGTACGGGGTGAGGCCAAGGGCCTCGAGCAGCCGCACGTGCCCCGGCTCGGTACTCCGGTGCGCGGCGATCAGATAGCTCCGCGCGGCGGGAGCGAGGCGGGCGGCAACCAGCCCGGCGGCGGTGGCGATGAAGCCGTCGAGCACGACGGGGACGCGGCGGGCCGCTCCCGCCAGGACGACGCCGACGAGCCCCGCGATCTCGAAGCCGCCGACCGCCGCGAGGACGCCGAGAGCGTCGCCCGCATCCGGGCGGTTGACGGCCAGCGCCCGCCGGACCGCCTCGACCTTCCTCACCCAGACGTCGTCGGTTACGCCCGTGCCGCGGCCCGTGACCATCGCGGGATCGGCGCCGGTGAGCGCGGCCGTGAGGGCGCTCGCCGCGGTCGTGTTGCCGATCCCCATCTCCCCGGTGCCGACACAGTCCGGGGCCGCCGCCTCGACGAGCGCCGCCCCTTCGGCAATCGCCCGGACGGCCTCCTCGCGGGTCATCGCCGGCCCCTTCGTGATGCTGCGAGTGCCCGGCGCGATGCGACGCTCGACGATGCCAGCGTGACCGGCCAGCGGCGCCGCGACTCCGAGATTCGCGACGACCACCCGGGCACCGACGTGGCGAGCGAGGACGTTCACCGCCGCACCGCCCCGCGCGAAGTTCTCGACCATCTGCGCGGTCACGGCCTGGGGGTAGGCGCTCACGCCCTCGGTCGCGACGCCGTGGTCACCGGCGAGCGTGAAGATCACCGGCGCCTCCACGCGCGGCAGGGGATTCCCGGTGATCACGACCACCCGGACGGCGAGCTCCTCCAGCCGCCCCAGGCTCCCCCGCGGCTTCGTCAGGCTGTCGAGCCGGTGACGGGCCGTCTCGGCCAGCTGCTCGTCCGGCACGACGACGGAAGCGATGAGGCGATCGAGGGCGATCACCGGAGCCGGCCTCCTTCGGGGGACGCGTGAGCATCGGCGGGCTTCACGACGAGCGGGCAGCCGGCGACCATCAGCACCACCTCGTCAGCGGCCCGCGCCACGGCCTGGTTGACCAGGCCGAGCGCGTCGCGAAAGCGCCGGCCGAGCTCCGTCGCCGGGTGGATCCCCCAGCCGACTTCGTTCGACACGAGGATGAGCGAGAAGCGCGGGCGCCTGGCGGCGGCCTCCAACTGGGCCGCCTCTGCCAGGAGGTCGGAGTCGCTCAGCTCAGGCCTTTTGTCGAGGAGGTTTGCGACCCACAGGTTGAGACAGTCCACGACCACGACGTCGGCCTCGCCCTCGAGCGCGGTGAGGGCGGACACGAGCGCCAGCGGAACCTCGACGGTGCGCCAGGCTGGGGGTCGCTCCACCCGGTGGCGGGCGATCCGGGCCGCCATCTCGTCGTCCCCGGCCTCGGCGGTCGCGACGAACGCGACCCGCCCGCCGTGCGCTCGGGCGCGAGCGACGGCGAACGTGCTCTTTCCCGCACGGACGCCCCCCAGGACGAGGACGGTCCGCGGGCTCACGGCGAACTGATGCGGGGTCTCCGGCTGGGCGAGATCGCGTGCGGCAACCCGGGCCTCCCTCGAAGACCGGTTCGGAGTGCGCGGGTTCCAGGCAGGTCTCC
>JBGQGN010000062.1:0-11571 GCA_041497395.1 Methylomirabilia bacterium | reverse complement strand
CCGTCGATCGAGACGATGCGCGGTAGCGTCCGCTGTACTTCCGGCTCCGTCACGCAGTCGTAGATCCAGGTGCCCCAGCAGTGCCGGGTTGGCGCGAACCCCTCGTGGCTGACGCGATCCGCGATGCGCTCGCCGCCGCAGTACACGACGGGCCGCTGCGCCCGGAGGGCGGCGAGGTAGGCTGCGCTGGTCCTGAACGCCATGACGTTGCCTCCTGGGAGGACGGTGCCGCTCGGGCACCTCACCTCACGCTTCGTTGAGCAGCCTGCGGACTTCGTCTCGGAGCACCTTGCCGTTGGGATTTCGCGGGAGCGTCGGCAGGAATCGCAGCCGGCGGGGCGACTTGTAGTCGGCGATACGCTCGGCCAGGAACCGGCCGAGCTGCTCGGCGTCGAGCGCGCTCCCGGCCCGCACGACGACGGCGGCACCGACGACCTCGCCGAGGTCGGGATCCGGCAGCCCCACCACCGACGCTTCCAGGACGTCCGGATGGGCAATGATGGCGCTCTCGACCTCGACGGGCGGGATCTTCTCGCCCCCTCGATTGATGAGCTCGTCGACGCGTCCCACGATTCGGAGCAGACCGTCGTCGCCGAGACGCGCCAGGTCGCCGGTGCGCAGCCAGAGACCGTCGAACTTCGCGCGGGTTGCCGCCTCGTCGTTCCAGTAGCCGACCATCGCCGTCGGCGTCTCCACCTGGAGCTCGCCGCCGGGCACGATCCGGTCCCGGATGCCGGGGACGGCGACGCCGATCGCCGTGAGGTCGCGGGCCCCGGGGCGCCACGGCAGATAGTGAGTCATGGAGGTCGCCTCGGACATGCCGTAGACGTTGACGAAGCGAGCGTCGGGGACGACCTGGGTCAGGCGCGCGGCCAGCGGGCCGGGCATCGGGGCGCCGCCATACGCGAACCACGGCGCCAAGGTCGAGGGCGGCGGGTCGGTCTCGAGCAAGGGCAGCATGCGGCTGTAGATGGTCGGCACGCCGATCAGGAACGTGTACCGCTCCGCGGACAGGGAGCGGGCCACCGCGTGTGGATCGAACCGTCGCGGCACGTCGACCCGGCCGTTGGCCAGCAGCATGTGGGCGAGGCCGTCGTTGTAGCCGGTGTTGTGGAAGAGCGGGCACACGACGGCCGTCGCGCTGTCGGGTCCGGACTGGAAGATGTGCGCGAACATCTCGGCGCTCCGCACGAGCGAGGCGTTTCGGATCATCACGCCGCGCGGCTCGCCCGTGGTGCCGGACGTGTAGCAGAGGACGCCGACCTCCTCCGGCCGAGCCTCGGATCCGTCCAGCGCCGGCGCCGCGCGCCCGGCCAGGTCGACGTCCGTCGACGCGAGGATCCGGCTCCGGTGGCGCTCGGAGAGCCGTGGCAGGTACGGCGGATCGCCGACGATCACCGCGGGATCGAGGTCGTCGAGCACCCGGTCGAGATCGCTCGCGGCATGCCGCGTGCTGAGCGGCGCCGCGACGGCGCCCTGGGCCAGCGCGCCGAGGTACGCCACGACCCACACGCAGCCGTTGTCGGCCAGGATGGCCACGCGGTCGCCGCGCTTGACGCCGAGTCGCTGCAGGCGCGCGCGAAGCCTTCCCACGGATCCCGCGATCTGGCCGTAGGTGTACGTCGGCCCGCGGTCGGGCTCGGTGACGAAGACCGCATCGGGCGTGCGCTCCGCCCAGTGGAACAGAAACTCCGGCAGGGTGGCAGTCATCGTGTGAATGGGCGTGAGTCGGATGTCAATATTCTAGTGGCGCAGCGGAGCGAAATCAATCAACCGACCGGCACAACGATCCGTCTGCCGAGGGCAAAGGACGAATTCGTGTCATCTCACGTGACTCTGCGTCCGGCCCCTGCCGGTCGGATCTCTCCCCGCGGCCTGCCGGACTCGGCCGGGATCGCCGGGCCGGCACGGACGGGCAGGACGCCTGGCGCCTTGTGTCCAGCTCGGGCCTGGGCTACGCTCGCCGCACGCGCAGTGAAGAGGTCTCCCGCCGCGTGACAGATGACGAGGCACACCCAGAACAAGGAGGTAGGACGGATGCGAATCGCTCGACTGGTCCTCGCGCTCGTGCTGACCGCCGGGCTGATGCTGGTGGGTCTGGGGTCCATGGGTCCCAAGGCCTCGGCCCAGCAGGCCGGCAAGGTCATCCGCTTCGGCGTGAACCGGGCCGCCGAGAATCTCGACCCCGTGACCCAGGACGCGAACCCCGACATCTGGGCATTCACGCAGATCTACCAGCAGCTCGTGCGCGTGAACGTCAAGGGCGACGGCTTCGAGCCCGACCTGGCCGAGAAGTGGACCACGTCACCCGACGGCCGGACGTGGACGTTCTTCCTCAGGAAGAACGCCCGCTTCTCCAACGGCGATACGGTCAAGGCCAGCGACGCGGTCTGGTCCCTGAAGCGCGCCCGTGACACCAAGGGCCCGTGGAAGTGGGCCCTCGAGGCGGTCGAGGACATTGCGGCGAAGGATGACTTCACGGTGGTCATCAGCCTGAAGGAGCCGTGGGCGCCGTTCCTGGCCGACATCTCGCTCTTCTCCAACAGCATTTTGCCGGAGAAGGTCTTCAAGGGTGCGAAGGACGAGGACTTCGCGAACAAGCCGGTGGGCTCCGGCCCCTTCATGCTGGTGGACTGGAAGAAGGGTGAGGAGCTGGTCATGAAGGCCAACCCCCACTACTACGAGAAGGGGGTGCCCAAGACCAGCGAGCTGCGCATCCGGTACATCCCCGACGACAACAGCCGGATCATCGCGCTCCAGTCCGGGGACGTCGACGGCATCGACTACCCGCCCTTCTCCCGCATCGAGGAGCTCCGGAAGGATGCGAAGCTCGAGGCGCAGCTCAACCCCTCCACCCAGGTGTCCCACCTCTCGCTCAACATGCGGGAGGCGCCGCTCAACAACGTGAAGTTCCGGCAAGCGCTGGCCTACGGGACCGACCGGGCCTCGATCGTCAAGGCGGTCTGCTTCGGGCACTGCACGCCGGCGACGACGTTCCTGCCGATGACCACCCCGTTCTTCAACAAGGGCTCGAAGGGCAACGCCTACGATCTCAACAAGGCCAAGCAGCTCCTCAAGGAGTCCGGCATCGCCACGCCGCTCACGCTCAAACTCCTTTATCGCGCCAACGACGCCGTGCATCAGCCAACGGCGGTGACCCTGAAGGAGATGTGGGGCAAGCTCGGCGTCAACCTCGAGCTGGAGCCGCTCGACCGGGCGGCGGCGAACACGCGTTTTCGCGCGTTCCAGTTTCAGGTGCATATCACCAGCTGGACCAACGACATTCCCGACCCGTCCCAGCTCGCCGCCTACGAGCTGGGCTTCACCGAGAGCCAGTCGTATCGAAGCGGGTACCAGTCGGCGGAGATGGACGCGCTCCTGGCCAAGGGGATGCGGGAGACCAATCTCGAGAAGCGTCGTCAGGTCTACTACGAGATGCAGGAGCTGGCCCTGCGTGACTCGCCGCTGATCTGGCTCTACTACTCGCCCTACACCATCGCCATCAACAAGAAGATGAAGGGGTTCGTCCAGATGGCCACCGGCCCCTGGCTCTTCAAGGGCGTGACCATCGGCGAGTAGAGTCCGGCTGACACCGTGCCCCTCCTGCGCTACGCGCTCCGGCGCATCGGGCAGACCCTGCCCGTGGCGCTCCTGGTCACGGTGCTGATATTCCTCCTCATCAAGCTCATCCCCGGGGATCCGGCGAGCGCGATCCTCGGGGAAAAAGCGAGTGACGCGGCGGTCCAGGCTCTGCGGCAGCAGTGGGGTCTGGACCGCCCGCTCCCGGTTCAATACGGGGTCTATCTTCGGAATCTGGTGACGGGGGACCTGGGTCAGTCGCTGCGGTACCGGACCCCCGTCGTCGATCTGCTGCCACGCCGAACGGCGGTCACGCTCTTCCTGGTGGTGTACAGCATGCTCCTCTCCCTCCTCGTCGCCGTGCCGCTGGCCATGGTCGCCGCCAGCCACCGGGACCGCTGGCCGGACCAGCTCGTGCGAGGCCTGATCGTGGTGCCCCTGGCTTCACCCGTGTTCTGGATTGGCATCCTGGTCCTCATCCTCTTTGCCCTCACACTCCGGTGGTTCCCGGCCTCCGGGTACGGCGAGGGATTCCTGGGCCACCTGTGGCACCTGTTCCTGCCGGCCCTGACGCTGTCCAGCTTCTTCACCGCGGTGCTTACCCGGAACCTGCGCTCGGCGCTGATCGACGTGCAGACGACCGCCTACGTCGACTTCGCCCGCGCGAAGGGCCTCGACCGGCGCACCGTGCTCTTCGGTCATGTTCTACGCGCGGCGCTTCTGCCGATCGTCACGCTGATCGGCGTGCGGCTCTCATATACCATCGGGGGATCGGTCGTCGTCGAGACGGTCTTCGCGCTGCCGGGCCTCGGATCGTGGATGATCGAGTCCATCTTTTCGCGTGACTACATGGTGGTCCAGACGCTGACCCTGGCCTTCGCGCTCGGTGTGATGCTGATCAACCTCCTCACGGACCTGATCTATCCCTTGTTCGATCCGCGTGTCCGCATGGGCTGATGAGCACCCTCGCGGGCGATATCGCGGTCGTGGTGTCGGCCCGGCCGCGTCTCCATCCCGGTCTCGCGGTCGGCGGGACCATGCTGCTGCTTCTGCTGGGCGCGGCGCTGGTCGGGCCGCGGGTGAGCCCGTACGACCCCAACGCGCACGACTTTGACCAGATCCTTCAGGCGCCCAGTGCTGTCCACCCCTTCGGCACCGACAACTTCGGGCGGGACGTGCTGACCCGGGTCCTGTCCGGAGCGGCCATCGATCTCCGCATCGGTGTCCTGGCCGCCGTGTTCCCATTCATGTTCGGCTCGATCCTCGGGGCGGCCGCGGGTTACTACGGGCGGTGGGTCGACACCCTCGTCATGCGGTCCGTGGACGTGTTCACGGCCGTGCCCTTCTTCGTGCTGGTCACCGCCATCGTGGCCTTCCTGGGCCCGGGCGAAGTCAACATCTTCGTGGCCATCGGTGTCGCCGAGTGGGTGACGTACGCCCGGCTCGTGCGCGGCGAGGTGCTGCGCGAGCGGAGCCTCGACTACGTGGCAGCCGGACGCGCCCTGGGCTTTCCCCGGTGGCGCATCCTCCTCGGTCACATCCTGCCCAACGCGCTCCCTCCGGCGGTCATCTTCCTGACCTCGGACGTCGTCCTGACCATCCTCACGACGGCGACGCTGGGATTCCTGGGGCTGGGGGTGAGGCCGCCGGCGCCCGAGTGGGGCATGATGATGTCCGAGGGGCGGGAGTTCCTCAGCAACGGCTGGTGGGTTGCCACCATGCCGGGCTTCGCCTGCCTGTACACGGGTCTGGCCTTCATCCTCCTCGGCGACGGCGTCGCCGACCTGCTCCGCGTCAAAGGCCAGTGAGCGACGTCGCGAACCCCGCAAGGCCGGGGCCGTTGCGAGCGGATGCCCAGCCCCCGGTGAACCAGCCCCTGCTGACCGTCGAGAATCTGCGGGTCGAGATTCCCACGCGGCGCGGATCCGTGCACGCGGTCCGTGGCGTCAGCTTCCAAGTGCAGGCAGGAGAGACGTTCGCGCTCGTCGGGGAATCCGGCTCGGGCAAGACGATGACCTGCCGCGCGATCGTCCGGCTCGTCCACCCCCCGGGCCGCATCACGGCCGGCCGGGTCCTCTTCGAGGGCCGCGACCTGGCCCGGCTCCCGGAGCCGGAGCTCGAGCGCGTCCGGGGTCGCGGCGTGGTGATGGTCTTCCAGGACCCCATGACCGCGCTCAACCCGGTGCTGAGCGTCGAGCGGCAGATCACGGAGGTCCTGCTCGCCACCCGCGCCTCCGACTCGCGGCGTACCCGGGCGGTGGAGCTTCTCCGCCACGTCGGTATCCCGGACCCGGAGCGGCGGCTGGGCGCCTATCCGCACGAGCTCTCGGGAGGACAGCGACAGCGGGTGATGCTGGCCATCGCGCTCGCGCGCCAGCCGAAGCTCTTGCTGGCCGACGAACCCACGACGGCCCTCGACGTGACCATCCAGGCCCAGATCCTCCGCCTGCTCGTGACGCTCCAGCGGGAGCTCGGCATGGCGTTGATCCTGGTCACCCACGATCTGGGGGTCGTCTACCAGGCCGCGGATCGCGTGGCCGTGATGTACGCGGGTGAGGTCGTGGAGCTGGCGACGGCCGCCGAGCTCTTTGCCCGACCGAGTCACCCGTACACGATCGGTCTGATCCAGTCGATTCCGAGCGTGGATCGCCATCGCCGGCTGGTCCCGATCCCTGGATCGCCGCCCGACCTGGCGGCCCTGGGGCGCGGGTGTCCCTTCGCGCCGCGCTGCGCCTGGGTGGCCCCCGAGTGCCTCGTCGCCGACGTGCCGCTCGTCGCCGTGGGCGCCGACCACTGGAGCCGATGCCTTCGCATCGACCAGCTGACGTCGGCCTGATGGGAGCGGGGTCGATTGGTGAGCCCGTCCTGTCCCCGCCCTTGCTGGAGGTTCGGGACCTGGTCAAGCACTTTCCTTTGCCGCACACGCTTCTGGACGCCGCGTTGCGCCGGGTGCCCGAGCGCGTTCGCGCCGTCGACGGCGTATCGTTCACGCTCAACCGAGGCCGGACGCTCGGGCTGGTCGGTGAGTCCGGATGCGGGAAGAGCACGCTCGGTCGCTGCCTGCTCCGGCTCCACGACGCCGATCGTGGAGCGGTGCTGTTCGACGGCGTCGACCTGATGAAGCTCACTGAAGCCGAGCTCGCGCCCTACCGCAAACGGATGCAGGTCGTGTTCCAGGATCCGTACGCGTCGCTGAATCCACGCCAGCGGGTGGATCGGATGCTCCGCGAGGTGCTCGACGTTCACGACCTCGGCACCCCGTCGACGCGGTCGCGGCGCGTGGACGAGCTGCTCGTCCAGGTCGGCCTGAGCCCGGCCGATGGCCAGAAGTATCCCGGCGAGTTCTCCGGCGGACAGCGCCAGCGCGTCGGCATCGCCCGGGCTCTGGCCGTGGAGCCCGAGCTCTTGATCGCCGACGAGCCCCTGTCGGCGCTGGACGTCTCGATCCAGGCCCAGATCCTGCAGCTCCTCCTCGACCTGCGGGCGTCGCTCGGCTTGACGATGATCTTCATCTCGCACGACCTTCGCGTCGTCCGGTACCTCAGCGACGAGGTCGCGGTGATGTACCTGGGTGTCATCGTGGAGCGCGCGCCCACCATCGAGGTCTTCGCCCGGCCCCAGCATCCCTACACGATGGCGCTCCTCTCGGCCGTGCCCGAGGTGGGCGGCGCCCGGCGCGAGCCCGCTCCGATCGAGGGCGAGCCCCCGAGCGCCGTGCGGATCCCGCCAGGATGTCGGTTCCACCCTCGATGCCCCGTCCGGGTCGAGCGGTGTCCTCGCGAGTCGCCGCGGCTCGACGAGCTTCTGCCCGGCCATCTGGTCGCGTGCCACGTTGCGGCGGATCGCCTCGCCGCCGACGTGGCCACGGGGAGCGACGCCGCCCTGACAACTTGACACCGCATCCGCGCCGGACCGAAGATTCTCCGGCGACTATCGACGAGGAGGACACGATGCCAACGCTCGATCCGGAAGAGCTCGCGCAGCTCCTGCCTGCCGAGACGGCGGCATTCGCGTCGCCCATCCCGACCCAGTTCGTGTCCAGCGACGAGTTCATGCCTCTGCCGCAGACCCGAAAGCAGAAGGCGGTCGAGGCGCGCGTACGGGAGCTCGGAGCCCGGCTGGCCAAGCACCAGGGTCTGAGCCGGCGCCGGTTCTTCCAGACCGCGGCGGGCATGGCGGCCGCGTTCGTCGCGATGAACGACGTCCACGGCCCCCTGTTCGGCGTGAGCCCGGCCGAGGCTGCCACGCCGGAGCTGGCCGACGAGCGCGCGAAGGCGCTGGCCGGCCAGTTCATCATGGACATGCACACGCACTTCCTCCGCGACGACACGCGGCTCGAAGGCTTCGTGCGCTCGCGGGAGGCGGTCGGCAAGGCGGGCTGGAACCCGGCGCTGGCGGGCAAGCCGCAGACGATCGAGGACCTGAAGTTCGCCAACTACTTCAAGGAGATCTACTTCGACAGCGACACGAAGGTCGCCCTCATCTCGGGATCGGGCTCGGAGGAGCCGCGCGACTGGTTCCTCACCAACGAGATGAAGGCCGAAGCCCGCGCCAAGGTGAACAAGCTCACCGGCTCGAAGCGGCTGATGGCCCACGCGATCTTCATGCCCGGGATGCCGGGCTGGATGGAGGCGGTGGACCGGGCGATCGCCGAGCTCCGGCCGGATTCGTTCAAGGGCTACACGGTGGGCGACAACACCAACAAGCAGCTCGCCCGGCACCCGTGGCGAATGGATGACGAGAAGCTGCTCTATCCCTTCTACGAGAAGATCCTGAAGGCGGGGCTGGTGAACGTGTGCGTGCACAAGGGGCTCTATCCGCCGTCGACGACCAAGCAGTTCCCGAACCTTCTCGAGTACGCGGACGTTCGCGACGTCGGCAAGGCGGCCAAGGACTGGCCGCAGCTCAACTTCGTCATCTACCACTCGGCGTTCCGCTTCACGGGCGGGGCGCAGGGCGACGGCTGGACGCAGTTCGAGCGGACGGGCCGCGTGGACTGGGTGACGGATCTGGCCGAGATCCCGGCCAAGTTCGGCGTCACGAACGTCTACGGCGACCTCGGTCAGATCTTCGCGCAGAGCACGGTTGGCGAGCCGCGTTTGTGCGCCGCGATGCTGGGGCAGCTCGTGAAGGGGCTAGGCGACGACCACGTGGTGTGGGGCACGGATGCCATCTGGACCGGCGCGCCGCAGTGGCAGATCGAGGCGCTGCGCCGGCTGGAGATACCGGACGACATGCAGCAGAAGCACGGTTTCGCACCGCTCGGCCCCGCCGACGGTCCCGTCAAGCGCGCGATCTTCGGCGAGAACTCCGCAAGGCTCTACCGGTACGACCGCCGCGCCGAGCTCTCGACCGACCGCATCGCGGTCGCCAGGGCCACCTACGAGCGGGAGGGGCCGGGCCGGACGAACCGGCGCTACGGGTACGTGGCTCCGCCGATCGCGTGACCGTCGGGCTGGCGGGGGAGATCCGTCGGGGGAGTACGTCAGGCGCTGATCGAGGATCGGAGGGCGCGCGCTCCTTCGGGCAGCCGGAGGGTCTCGACGAGGCGCGTGAGATCCTGCAGGCTGATGGGCTTTCCGAGGATGCCGGTCACATCGAGCGCGAGCGCCTCGGGGCCCGGGGTCGGGTCCTCGTCGGCGCTCAGCACGATGACGGCGATGTCCGGTCGATAGGCGCGCGCGATCCGGACCACGTCCCAGCCGCCGAGGTCGACTCCGTGCACCGCCGGGAGATCGAGGTCGACCACCGCGATGTCGAACGACTGGGCGCGGAGGCGGACGATCGCCTGCCACGCATCGGCCGCGGCGTCGACGGCGTGACCCTCCCGGAGCAACGCCGCGCTCAGGCCCTCACGGCTCGGGCGGTCGTCGTCCACGACGAGAATGCGGCGGGCCAGCCGCCCTGGCGTGGCGGCCACCGTCAACGGATTTGAAGCCATCGTCCTGGCCATGTGCTTTCCCCAGATCCCCTTGCCGGATCGTAAGGGCAACCCCCGTGCCAGGCGCGGAGTCCCGCCATCGCCGCGTCCAACCATTGGTTTTTGCTCCACGCCGGTTCCGATCCTGCCGGTAAGCGTTACGTGACGGCTCGCCGGGCGATGTAAGGTCTACACGGCGAGACGGAGTGAAGCATCCTTGACACCTGGCGCGGCGCGGGCTACAAGGAGACCCGCCGTGTCGCCTTCCCGTCGCCGCGCGGTTCCCGGCCGACCTCCGAACTACGCCGCCCTCCCGACCGAGCGGCCGAATCCGCGTCTCCGCGCGCTCGACTGGCTCCCCACGGAGCGTCTCGTCGCCTCCATCACCCGGGAAGACCGCCGTGCGGCGGCCAGCGTCGCGGGCGTCCAGCGGTCTCTCGCGCGGGCTGTCGACTTGGTGGCCGACGCGCTCGGGACGGTCGGGCGACTCGTGTACGCGGGCGCCGGAACGAGCGGGCGGCTCGGGGTCCTCGATGCCGCGGAGTGCCCGCCGACCTTCGGCGTGTCCCCGGGGCAGGTCGTGGGAGTGATCGCCGGCGGCCGCCGGGCGCTCTGGCGAGCCGTCGAGGGCGCCGAGGACCGGGGTGCCGACGCGCGCCGGGCGCTCCGGCGGCTCCGCGTGGGCCCGCGGGACGTGGTGTGCGGGATCTGCGCGAGCGGTGTGACGCCCTTCGCGTTGGCCGCCCTCGGAGAGGGGCGGCGGCGCGGCGCACGGACCATCGTCGTCACGTGCGCACCATCGGCGGCGCTGCGTGCCCTCGCCGACGTGGTCGTCGCGCCACGGCCCGGGCCGGAGGTGCTGGCGGGCTCCACTCGCATGAAGGCGGGACTGGCCACCAAGATGGTCCTCCACACGCTCACGACAGCGGCCATGGTGCGGCTCGGGAAAGTCTACGGCAATCTCATGGTCGACCTCCGGCCCTCCAGCCGGAAGCTCCGGGCGCGTGCGCTTCGCATCATCGGGGTGCTCACCGGCCTCCCGCCCGAGTCCGCGCGCGCCCTCGCCCGGCGAGCGGGCGGACGGCCCAACGTGGCCCTCGTCATGCATCGGCTCGGCCTGGATGCCGCGGGGGCCCGCCTGCGCCTTGCCGCTCACGGCGATAATCTGCGCGCGGCGCTCGAGGAGCGACGACGTGAACGGTGACCCGCTGGCCCGGCTCCTCGCGCTCCGGATGGTGAGCCCCCGCCGGGTGGTCGGTCTCATCTCCGGGACGAGCGCCGACGGCATCGACGCCGCGCTGGTCGAGATCGAGGGAGCCGGAGACACCACACAGGCCCGCCTTCTCGGGTTCCGGACACGGCCGTTCGATCCGGTCCTGCGCGCCCGCATCCTCGCGCTCGGCGATGCGCGCGCGGACGAGCTCCTGCGCGTCCACTACCGGCTCGGCGATGAGTTCGCGGAGGCCGCTCTCGAGGTGATCGGCGAGGCCCGGCGCGCCGGGCTTCCGGTCCATCTGGTCGGCTCGCACGGGCAGACCGCGCGGCACCATCCGCGCGCAGGGAGCCCCGACGGCCGCGCGGCCACGCTGCAGCTCGCCGAGCCGGCGATCATTGCCGAGCGCACCGGGCTGCCCGTCGTGGCCGACTTCCGCCCACGGGACATCGCCGCGGGCGGCGAGGGCGCGCCGCTCGTTCCGCTGGTGGACTGGCTGCTGTTCCGCCGCGCCGGGGCTACGCGAGCCTGTCTGAACATGGGAGGCATCGCCAACGTGACGGTTGTCACCGAGCGGCTCGACACGGTGCGCGCTTTCGACCTGGGGCCGGCGAACATGCCGCTCGACCTCGTCGTCCACGCCTGGACCGGCGGCGCCGAGACATTCGACCGCAACGGGGCGCGCGCCGCGACGGGGCGCGTGGACCCCGCGCTGGTGGCCGAGCTGCTCCGCCACCCGTTCTTCAACTTGCCCCCGCCCAAGTCCACCGGTCGCGAGGCGTTCGGCGACGTCTTCGTGCGCCCGCTCCTCGGACGCTACGTGGGACGCGAGGGCGACCTCCTGGCGAGCCTCACCCGG
>JBGQGN010000061.1:0-11611 GCA_041497395.1 Methylomirabilia bacterium | reverse complement strand
TCACGCCGCCGAGCAGCAGCGCCGCCACGATGAGCCGGTCGACCGCGCGCCCCCGCACGAGATCGGCTCCTCGCGTGCCCGTGCGGTCCGCCTGCCCGGGGGATCCCGCTCGCGTCACGGCCGGTCTCGCTCCCGCCCTCATCGCCAGCCCCTCACGGCCAATCTCACTGCCAATCTACCCGCCAATCTCACTGATAGAAGACCCAGATCCGGCTGAGGCGGAACTGGATCAGGGTGAGGACGACCACGATCAGGAAGAGCGACAGCGCGATCGTCGAGGCGTAGCCCATCTGAAAGAAGCGGAACCCCGTCTCGTAGATGTACATCACGACGGTCCGGCTGGCGTCCCCGGGTCCACCGCTGGTCAGGATGTACGGGGAGTCGAAGATCTGGAAGGCGTTGATGAGTCCCCAGACGATCGAGAAGAACAGCACGGGTGTGAGGGAGGGCAGCGTGATGTAGCGGAAGCCCGCCCACCGGCCGGCGCCGTCCAGCGCCGCCGCCTCGTAGAGGTGGCGGGGAATGCTCTGGAGCCCGGCCAGGAACAGGACGAAGTTGAACCCGAGGTTCTTCCACACGCCCAGCACGACGAGGGACGGGACGGCCCACGGGCTCGAGGTCAGCCACGGGATCCGCGGCACCCCGATCCGACCGAGATAGTAGTTGATGATGCCGAAGTCGGTGTTGTAGAGGTACTGCCACACGATGGACACCGAGGCGAGCGACGTCAGGACCGGGAAGAAGTAGGCGGTGCGGATCAGGTAGCGCCAGCCGGCCAGCATGGGCCGGTGGGCGGCGACGGCGAGCGCGACGCCGAGGACGGTGGTCGCGCCCACGTACCACAGCACGTAGGTGAGGGTGTTCAGGTAGATGCGCGGCAGCCGGGCGTCCCGGAAGAACTGGGCGTAGTTGGCGAGCCCGACGAACCGCGGGGACGTCAGGATGTCGTAGTCGTAGAAACTCAGCCCGATCGCAGCGAGCGCCGGGCCGAGGACGAACACCAGAAAGCCGGCGATGGCCGGGGTGAGGAAGGCGAACGCGACCCACGCCTCACGGCGTCGGGCGTGCCCGCGGGACCGGGTGAGTGGCATGATCCTTCGGGATCCACATCCGGCGCGATGCGCCGGGGTGCCGCCGGCGGTGGCGGCGGTCCGGCGGGCGGGAATCGCGCGCCCCGCCCGCCGGATCGGCCCGCGCTACCGGCTCGCGAGGATGGTGGTGAACTCCTTGTCCGCCTCCTCGAGAGCCGCCGCCGGTGCCATCTCGTTGGCGAGCACGCGGCCGAGGTAGCGCCGCCACGTCGCCTCGATCCGGTTGTAGGTTCCGGGCGACGGCACCGGCTTGGCGTTCGGGCCCTCGATGGACTCGTAGAAGATCCGGGCGTTCTTCGGCGGCAGCTCGAACATGGCGGGGCTGACCGCCACCGAGCGGCGCGCGGGAATGGCCTGCCCGACCTGGGTCAGGATCTCGTGCGCGCGCTTGGACGTGAGGTACTTGGCCCACTTCCAGGCTTCCTGGGGGTACTTCGTGCTCTTGAGGATCACGAAGCCTCCGACGCCGTACTCGGTGACCTGGGCCTTCCAGCGCGGGAAGTACTGCACGTCGAAGTCGGAGAACCCGGCCTTCGTCATCTGGAGCACCGGCCAGCGGCCGCCACCTGCCATGGCGATCTTGCCGGCGGCCATGAGGGAGTAGATGTCGGTGTGAGACGCGGGGGGCTTGGGCGAGACCTTGTGCTTCCAGACCAGGTCCTGCATGAACTGCAGCACCTCGAGCACCTTGGGATCCTGCAGGTTCGACTTCGTCCAGTCGTCGCTCAGGATGTTGGTGGCGTTGGCGAACATCCAGGGCATCGTGCCCGA
Organism: Methylomirabilia bacterium; assembly: GCA_041497395.1. Classification (GTDB taxonomy): domain Bacteria; phylum Methylomirabilota; class Methylomirabilia; order Rokubacteriales; family DASRDR01; genus DASRDR01. The sequence goes on along the minus strand of JBGQGN010000061.1, from coordinate 9,749 downwards.
GAAGTACTGGACCGCGAAGCCGAACCCGAAGACCTCGGGCTCGCCCGAGGCGGACCGCTTGGTCAGGCGGTCGGCCAGCGTCACGAACTCGTCCTTGGTCCACTCCTTCTTCGGCGCCGCGAGCTTCTCCTTCTCGAGCATCTTGGTGTTGTAGTACATCACCATGTTGTTCCAGTCGAAGGGGAGCTCGTACGTCTTGCCGTCGACGCGGAACACCTCGAGGAGCCGCGGGCTCACGTCCTTCATGTACTCCTCGATCTCGGCGTCGCCCTTCATGAAGTCGTCGAGCGGCTGCGCCAGGCCGCGGGAGACGACGAGCCGCGCACCCTCGATGGCCACGCGACTGACGTCAGGCGGGTTGCCTCCCGCGATCATCGTCGCCAGCTTGTCGAAGTAATCCCCCCAGCTCTCGCCGGGGACGGGCTGGTAGCGGATCGTGATGTTGGGGTTGGCCTTGCTGAACTCGCCGATCAGGCTGTCCCACATCGGCTTGTCCAGCCCCGCGCTGTAGTTCACGTAGGTGAGCGTCACCGGCTTCGCCTGGGCGGCGGCGCGGCGCGGCCCGCCAACGGCACCCGCGGCGGCGGAGACTCCGAGACCCTTGAGGACCTGCCGGCGCGACATCCTCGTCTTCACTGGTTCTCCTTCCTGTTCTTGGCCTGTTCCTGGGTGATCGGCCGTCGCGAGCGGGGTGCCACTGGTGCCATGGTACCGTTTACATACTAGGCAAGTCGCCGCGATGTCAACGGCGGCTGGCCGCTTGTTGCGCATCCTGCTCCGCCGCGCGCGCGGCTGTCCGGGAGAGGTCCCATGATTCGCTTCCACGTCCACGTCACCACGCAGGACCTCTCTGGCAGCGTCGCGACGTACTCCCTCATCTTCGGGCCGCCGTCCGTCGAAAGGGCGGACCATGCGAAGTGGGAGCCCGACGGCCTCCCGGTGATCTTCGCCGTGTCGACGCGGAAGGCGGCGGCGGGGGTCGACCACCTCGGGATCAAGGCCGACTCGGAGGAGGAGCTTGCGGGGATGAGCGTGGGGCTCCGGGCCCGTGGCCTCGCCCACGTCGAGCAGCGGGACGCCCAGTGCTGCTACGTGCGCGCCGACAAGCTCTGGGTGACCGACCCGAACGGGATTCCCTGGGAGCTGTACGTCGGGAAGGGGTCCATCGAGGTGTTCGGGGACGACGCGCGGCCGGCCACGAGCGACGCGTGCTGCGCCGGCGAGGCCGGGGCTTCCCTCATGTCTCTCGCTTCGAAGCGACACTGAGCTTCCGCGGAGCGAGGGGCGGCCGCCGGTCGGATCGGGCTGCCTCTGCGCGCGCGGGCGGCGCATGTGGCCGAGCGTGAAGCCGGGGGCGAGGCGGGCGCTCAGTCGCCCCCTCCGGCGACGTGCGCGCTCCAGTAGTGATGCGTCTTCGCCACCACCGTGATGACGCTCTTCACTTCGTCCATCAGCGCGAAGCCGGGATCGGCCGGCACGAGGAGCCGCTCCTCGTCGCAGCGGGCCTCGACGTTCTCCAGGATGATCGTGGCGCACAGCCAGGCCGCCATCCTCGGCGATTCGCACGAGACCGCGAGCCAGCCGGGCGCCGCCGGCTCCGAATAGAGCCCGGTGGTCTCCCAGATCCCCCGACGGATCTCCGCGACCGCGCCGGATCCCTCGGACGCCGCAGGCTTGCCCGCCACGGCCCCGAGCGCGCTCTCCGGCCCCCGGTGGGGCGGGCCCCCGAAGAGCGCCAGCTCGCAGAAGCTGCTCCACATGGCTCGCCAGTCGGGCCGGCCGTCCGGCCGCCAGACGAAGGGCGCCGAGGACATGGGCGCGGCGGGAGCGGCCAGGTCGGGCTCGATGACTTCGCGCCGCTCGGCGGGGAGCTCGTGCAGCACCGACGCGATCGGATCCGGCGCCCCGTCGAGGCGCCACAGCTCGACGGGGCGGCCGAGGAACCCCGCGAGCAGGCGGCACTGCCCGCGCCAGTCGTCCAGGATCGTGTACGGCATCTCGACCGGGGACACGAGCAGCACGCGTGTGGGCACGGCACCGTCCTGGTTGGAGTACGATGAATCCATCACCGTGTGGCGCGGAGAGTGAACGTCATGGCCCTGTACGATTTCCGCTGCGCCGTCTGCGGGCTCGAGTTCGAGGTGTCGCGGCCCATGGCCCAGGCGGGGGAGCCCGCCCGCTGCCCCGTCGATGGCGCGGAGAGCCGACGCTTCTTCACGATGCCCATGACCTTCTCCAAGTCGAGTTCGGGGCAGCGCTCGCCGGCGCGAGCCTGGCGCCACCACGGCCACCGCCACGGGCCCGGCGCCGGCCCCCACGTCCACTGAGGGGCACGCCAGCCAATCCTCCGTCCCTGCGTGAACCGCGAGGAGGGTGAGCGTCCCGCGGGCGTTGCGGCCAGTCCCGCGCCAGTGTACACGGGGCGGCGCCCGCGATGGCGGAGGCCGGGGCGCTCCGCCGGGGTGCCGCCGTTCAGGCCGCTCCGCCGGCGGGTGGCCGTCGCCGCATCGTGTCGAGAAAGGCGTCGAGCTCGGCGTCGGTGACGAAGACGTCCGTGGACGGGAGCGCCTTCACGATGTCGAGGACCTGCCGCACCGCCGGCTGAAGGCGCGCGACCGCCACCCCGCCTCCGCGCGCTTCGAGCACCTTCCGCGCCCTGATGAGGACGCGGATGCCGGCGCTGCCGATGTACTCCAGACCGGCGAGGTCGAAGAGGGCGGCGGTCACGCTGGGTGATGCCAGGAGCGGCTCCAATCGCTCGTCGAGGGTCGGCGCGGTCTCCGTGTCGAGGCGCCCGCGGAGCGAAACGCGGCGCCCTCCGTAGCCTTCCTCGGTGATCTGGATGTCGAGCCCCATGGGAACCTCCCGGTCGGTGACGTCAGGCTTCCGGGCGGCGGCCGACTCGCCGGCCCCCGGCCGCTTCAGTATCCGTCACGGCCATGCGGCGCGGCCACCTTGCCCCGGTGCAGGCGGAAGAGCAGGACGAAGTAGGCGACGGCCAGGGGAGCCCCGACGATCCACCAGCGGAGGGCGGTCACCAGGCTCGTCGCCGGCACACTCGCATTGTAGGCGGTGAGCGAGCCGCCGTCCTTGCCGATCGAGCGCAGCATCACCGGGAAGACGCAGGCCGCGGTCGCCGCCAGCATGCCCGCCAGGAAGGCACAGGATCCGAGGAACGCCGGGAGGGGCCGGCCCGCGCGCAGGCCGCGGCGAACGCCGAGCAGCCCGCCGACGGCCAGCAGGAGCGACAGCCACGCCAGCGGCCGGCCCGGCAGCGCCGCCAGCATCGGAGCGTTGACGAGCCACGTCGCGACCGTCAGCAGTGGCCAGAGCGCGGCCACCCCGGCGTAGAGGCGCCCCGCCGCCCGGCGGCTCCGCTCGTGCACCGGCCCGTCCGACTTCCACAGGAGGAACGTGGCGCCGTGGCCGGCGAGGGCGGTCAGCGCGAACACGCCGGCGAAGGCGGTGTACCAGTCGAGGATGCCGGCCGGCGGTCTCGCGGTGAAATCCGTGAAGAGCGGCAGCGAGAACCAGCCCTCGGCGTCGAGGGGCAGGCCCCGCACGAGATTCCCGAGCGCCACGCCGAACAGCACCGGCAGCATCGTGCTCGCGCCGGCGAAGATGGCATCCCAGGCCGCCCGCCACAGCGGGTGGTCGACGTGGCTGCGGAACTCGATCGAGATTCCCCGGAGGATCAGGACCCAGAGCACGAGGAAGATCGCGAAGTAGAATCCCGACAGCCCGGAGGCGAGCACGCGCGGGAAGGCGACGAAGAGCGCGCCGCCCGTCGCGAGCAGCCAGACCTCGTTCCCGTCCCAGAACGGCCCGATGGCCGCCAGCACCTGCCGGCGCTCCCGGTCGCTCCTCGCGACGAACAGATGGAGCGCGCCGGCCCCGAAGTCGAAGCCGTCGAGCACGACGTAGGTGGCGAGCATCGCGGCGGCGATGGCGAACCACAGCTCAGCCACGGGACGCCTCGGCCGTGGCGGGCGGGAGCGTCTCCGGCGCGTGCGTCTCGAGCGGGCCCGGTCCGTGGGCGACCTCGCGGCCGACCAGGAAGAGAAACAGCACCCCCAGGACGAGGTACAGGCCGGTGAAGCCGATCAGCGTGAACAGGGCCGTGCCCGAGTGCACCCGGGGGCTCGCGCCGGCCGCGGTGCGCATGAGGCCATACACGAGCCAGGGCTGGCGGCCGAGCTCGGCCGTCATCCAGCCCGTGGTGGTGGCGATGTACGGGAACGGAAATGCCAGCATCAGCACCCAAAGCATCGAGCGAGATCGCGCCAGCGTCCCGCGCACCGCGAGGAGCGCCGCGAGACCCATGACCAGGATGAACAGGGTGCCGAGACCCGCCATGATGTGAAACGAGTAGTAGAGGAGCTCGACGTTGTCGGGCCACAGGTTCTCGGAGAACTCGTTCAGGCCCTTGACGTTGCTGTGGAACGTCCCGTACGCGAGGAAGCTGAGGAATCCGGGGAGGACGATCGGGTTGTCGAGGCGTCGCTCCTTCACGTTGGGCTGGCCGATCATCACGATGCCGGCGCCGGTCTCGCTCTCGAAATGTCCCTCCATCGCCGCCAGCGCCACCGGCTGATGCCGGGCGACGAGCTTTGCCTGCTGGTCGCCCGTCGGGAACGCGACCAGCACGCTCGACACGAGCCCCGCCGCGACCCCCATCCGGAGGAACCTCGGAGCCTGATCGGGATGGAGACCCTGGAGGGCGTAGTAGGCGCCCACGGCCGCCACCACGAAGGAGGCCGTGACGACGCTGGCGGCCATGTTGTGGGCGTACTGCGCGAGGGCCCACGGGTTCAGCAGGAAGGTCCAGAAGTCGCCGAGTTGGAGCGTGCCATCGGCGGCGACGACGTGGCCCACCGGATGCTGCATGAAGGCGTTGGTGCAGATGATGAAGTATCCGGAGAGCCAGCTGCCGGCGAAGAGCGCGAGGGCTGCCAGGAAGTGCCGGCGACGACCGAGGCGTCGCTCGCCGAACACCAGCAGCCCGAGGAAGCTCGACTCCAGGAAGAATGCGAACAGGCCTTCCATCGCGAGGGTATGACCGACGACGCCGCCGGCGTACCGGGAGAAATTCGCCCAGTTGGTGCCGAACTGGAACTCCATCGGGATGCCCGTGACGACGCCGACCGCGAAGTTGACGCCGAAGATCCGGATCCAGAAGCGCGCCGCGTCATCCCACCGGCGGTCACCGGTGCGGAGGCCGATGGCCTTCATCAGGACGATGAGGAGAGCCAGGCCCATCGTCAGCTGCGGAAACAGGTAGTGGAAGACGATGGTGAAGGCGAACTGCAGCCGGTGCCAGAGGAGCGGGTCGGACATGCCGGGTCCCTCCGTACGGTGCCTGGCTCCGGTCAGGGTAGACGAGTCGGCGGCCCCTGGCCAGGGGCGTCGCACCGGTGGAGCGCCCAGGCGGCCAGGAACACCACGCCGATGGCGGTGGCCGTCAGCGAGCCGGCGCGGCTCGCCTGTGCGGTCGGGGGCCGGCGCGAGGCGCGGTACGATGTCGCCGGTCGTCGAGGGGCGCATCGTCGAGCGGAAGTGAGCAGTGTCCGGGACGTCGAATGGCCTTGTCCACGCCGCGCCGGCTACGGTACAGTCCCGTTGCGGTTTGATGACGCCCCCTCGACGGGAGGTCCCCATGCGGCTCGCCTTGACCCTCCGGCTGCTCACCGTTGTCTCGAGCCTGCTCCTGGCTGCCATCCGGCCGGCGCCGGCGGCCGAGGAGGTGGTGGTCTACTCGAGCGTCGACGAGGAGAATGCCAAGAAGCTCCTCGACGCCTTCACCCGGGCGACCGGCGTCCAGGTGCGCTTCACGTTCCTGTCCTCCGGCCCGGCCGTGGCCCGGCTGGAGGCCGAGAAGGCCAATGCCCGGGCTGACGTGTGGTTCGGCGCACCCAGCGAGAACCACGTGGTGGCGAAGGAGAAGGGGCTGACCCAGCCCTATCTCTCGCCCAACGCCCGGGAGCTCGCCGCGCACTTCCGCGACAAGGACGGCTACTGGACCAGCTTCTACATGAACCCGCTCGGGCTCGGCGTGAACACCAAGATCCTCAAGGAGCGGGGCGCCCCGGTCCCCGTGTCCTGGGAGGATCTCCTGCGGCCCGAGCTTCGGAACCAGATCCAGATGCCGAGCCCGCAGACGTCGGGGACCGGCTACAACATGGTGGCAGCGCTCGTCCAGATGTGGGGGGAGGACCGGGCCTTCGAGTACCTGAAGAAGCTGCACCCCAACGTGCAGACCTACACCCAGAGCGGGACGGCGCCCTCCAAGGCGGCGGCCATCGGTCAGGCGGCGATCGGCATCCAGTTCACCCCGGCCTTCCTCCAGCTTGCCGACGAAGGGTACCCCTTGCAGCTCGCCTTCCCCAAGGAGGGCGTGGGCTTCGAGGCGCCGGCGATCTCGATCGTCAAGGGGGCGCCCCATCTCGACGCCGCAAAGAAGCTCGTCGACTGGTTCCTGACCGTCGACGGCCAGAACACCATCACCGACGCCAAGACGTACTTCTTCCCGGTGAGCCCGAAGGCGAAGGTCGCCAAGGGGCTCCCGCCCTTCGACCAGATCCCGATCATGGGCTACGACGCGGTCCGGGCGGGCCAGGACAAGAAGCGGCTGGTGGATCGCTGGATCAACGAGGTGCTTCGCGCGCCGAAGTGACGGCGACCGCTCGCGTCCCGCGCGTCGGGTGAGCCCGTGATGCGGCGAGGCCACCGGCGCGCAGCACGGCGGGCCGACTGGCGCGCGCTCACCGCCGAGCCCGTGGTGGCCGTCGTGGTGGCGGGACTCGTCGTTCTCCTGGGGCTCTTCATCGTCTACCCGCTCGCCCGTGTCTTCTGGGTGGGCTTCGTCCCGGACGGCTCGGTCTCGCTGCGCCTGTTTCGCGAGGCGGCCGGGAACTGGTTCATCCGGCGGGCCCTCGCCAACAGCCTCCTCATGGCTGGCCTCACCGCGGTCCTGGGCGTGGCATGCGGCTACGTCTTCGCGTATGCCCTCACGCGGACGGACATCCCCGGGCGGCGGCTGTTCGAAGTGATGGCCATCCTGCCCATCATCTCGCCGCCCTTCATCGGGGCTCTGTCGATCATCCTGCTCCTCGGGCAGAACGGCCTCGTCACTCGCCACCTCCTGGGTCTGCGGAATTTCCCCATCTACGGCCTTCCCGGACTTCTCCTCGCCCAGGTCCTGACCTTCTTCCCCGTCGCGTATCTCACCCTGCGCGGGGTTCTGGAGTCGATCAGTCCCACGCTGGAGGACGCCGCCATGGATCTCGGGGCGAGCCGCTGGGCGGTGTTCCGGCGGGTCACCCTCCCGCTCTCCGGGCCGGGGCTCGCGAGCGCGCTGCTCGTCCTCTTCATCGAGTCGCTCGCCGACTTCGGGAACCCGTTGATCCTCGGCGGCAGCGGGTTCCCGATCCTGTCCGTGCAGGTGTATCTCCAGGTGACCGGGATGTTCGACCTGGCGGGCGGAGCGGCCCTGGCGGTGATCCTTCTCGTCCCCTCGGTGGTGGCCTTTCTCGTCCAGCGCTACTGGGTGGGGCGGAAGCGCTACGTGACGGTCACCGGCAAGCCGGCGCGGTCCGCGCTCAAGGCGGTGAGCCCGCTCGCCCGCTGGTGCCTGTTCGCGGTGACGGCCGGCCTCACGCTCGCCATCGCGGCCTTCTACGCGGTGATCGTCGTCGGCGCGTTCTCCCGCACCTGGGGCGTGGACCATACCCCGACGCTGCGAAACTTCGGGTACGTGGTCGGGGTCGGCCTCGGGACCATCCGCGACACGCTGCTGATCGCGGTCAGCTCCACGCCCCTGGCCGGACTCCTGGGCATGGTGATCGCGTTCCTGGTGGTGCGCCGGCGCTTTCCCGGACGCCGGATGCTGGAGCTCGTCTCGATCCTGAACTTTGCGGTGCCGGGAACAGTGCTCGGGATCGGGTACATCCTGGCGTTCAACCAGCCGCCGCTCCTCCTCACCGGGACGGCGCTGATCCTGATCGTCAACTTCGTCTTTCGCTACGTGCCGGTGGGCATCCAGTCGGGCACGGCGGCGCTCCGGCAGATCGACCCCGCCATCGAGGAGGCCGCCTCCAACCTCGGGGCGACCACCGCCGCCGTCTTCCGGCGCATCACCCTGCCGCTCATCGTGCCCGCCTTCTTCTCGGGCCTGACCTTCTCGTTCGTGCGGGCCATGACCGCCATCAGCGCGGCGATCTTTCTCGTGTCCGCCGACTGGAACCTCATGACCGTCCAGATCCTGTCCCAGACCGAGGCAGGTCGCCTGGGCGCCGCCGCGGCGTTCAGCGTGATCCTCGTCGGGCTGATCCTGGCCGCCATCGGGCTCATTCGCCTCGGTCTCGGACGCATCTTCCGGTACTCCTATCAGGCGTCGTTCTCGTGAGCCTGGAGCTCCGCGAGCTGACCAAGGTCTTCCCCGATCCCCGGGACCCGGCGCGCGAGGTGCGCGCGGTGGATGGCCTGTCGCTCACCGTGGGAGCGGGGGAGTTCGTGACCCTGCTGGGTCCGTCGGGATGCGGGAAGACGACGGCGCTCCGCATGGTGGCGGGCTTCGAGGCGCCGACGGCCGGATCCATCCGCATTGCGGGCGCCGACGTGACCGGCCGGCCGCCCCACCTGCGCGACACCGCGATGGTGTTCCAGAGCTACGCGATCTTTCCCCATCTCACCGTGGCGGAGAACGTGGGCTTCGGGCTGAGCACTCGAGGCGTGCCACGGGCCGAGATCGCCCGGCGCGTGGAGACGCTCCTGGAGCTGGTCCAGCTCGCGGGGCTGGGCGGCCAGTCCCCGGACCGTCTCTCCGGCGGCCAGCAGCAGCGAGTGGCCCTGGCCCGGGCCATCATCACCGAGCCCAAGGTGCTCCTGTTCGACGAGCCCCTGTCCAACCTCGACGCCAAGCTCCGGGCGGAGATGCGTGGGGAGATCCGGCTCATCCAGCGGCGGGTGGGGATCACGAGCCTCTACGTCACGCACGACCAGGCCGAGGCCATGGCGCTGTCCGACCGGATCGTGGTCATGCGGCGAGGGCGGATCGAGCAGGTCGGGCCACCGGCGGAGGTCTACACGCGGCCGGTGACCCGTTTCGTGGCGGACTTCGTGGGGCGGGTCAACTTCCTCGCCGCCGAGCGGGTCGGCCTTCGGGCGGTACGGGTCCAGCTGGGTTCCGCCACAGTGGAGCTATCGGTGGCGGATGGCGCCGGCGCGGGGCTGGAGGCCTGCCTGGCCGTCCTCCGACCCGAGGCGATCAGGCTCCTGCCGGCGATCGCGGGGAAGCCTGGACAACCGCGGGGCCGAGTTCGCCGGACCGTCTACCTCGGTGAAGTCGCAGAGTACGAGGTCGAGACCGGGCCGGTCACACTCCTCGTGTCGGTGGCCAACCCCGTGGCGGAGGGGCTCTTCGGCGAGGGGGACGCGGTGGCCATCGCGCTCCCCGCGCACCCGGTCGCCCTCGTTCGAGCGTCGTAGCAGCCGACGGGAGGCGATCCCGGCCGCGGCCGGGGTCCCTCCTGGGAGGTGGAGTCTACGCGAACCCCGGTCTCTCCAGGACGCCCCGGACGAACAACCGCCGAGCCTTCACACCCAGTCCAGCGCCTTCAGCAAGCCACGCTGCTCTTCGAGTCGCTTCGTCCGGTCCCTGGCGAACCGCATGACCCCCGCGAAGATCGACTCGGGATCCAGGTGCGCCTCGGCGATCACGTCCGCCTCGAGCCCGCCCGTCAGCCACTGAT
>JBGQGN010000060.1:0-11734 GCA_041497395.1 Methylomirabilia bacterium | reverse complement strand
GGAGGCTCGATTCGTGCCGGGATGCTCAATCCAGCGACTTGCGGAAGCGCAGCACCGCCAGGGTGAAGATCACGGCGCCGAACGCGACCAGGGGCCAGATGTCAGGCCAGAGGTCGGCCAGGCCGATGCCCTTCAGCACGATCCCGCGGATGATCCGCAGGAAGTACGTGATGGGCAGGATCCGCGCGAAGTACTGCGCTGGCTCCGGCATCCCTTCGAGGGGGAACAGGAGCCCGGACAGGTAGATGGACGGCAGGATGGTGAGAAAGCCCAGCTGCATCGCCTGCGGCACGGTGCGGGACATCGTCGACACGTAGATGCCGATCCCGAGAGTGCCCAGCATGAAGACCGCCGCGACCGCGTAGAGGAGCGCGATGCTCCCCCGGATCGGCACCGCGAACACGTAGTGCGCCACCACCAGCGCCAGCGTCATCTGGCCGTACGCGACGAGGAGGTTCGGCAGGATCTTCCCGAGCATGATCTCCCAGCGCTTGAGCGGGCTCACGACCAGGGCCTCGAGCGTCCCCCGCTCCCGCTCCCGCACCACGGCCACCGCCATGATCGTGATCGTCGTCTGCATGAGGAGGGCGCCGATGAGCCCCGGCACGATGAAGAGCGCCGACTCCTGGTCGGGGTTGTACCAGGCGCGGATGCGGACGTCGAGGCCGGCCTCCGTGTCGAGGCCGCCCCGGCGCAGGAGCTCGATCGAGCGATCGAGGCCGAGCGCGGTCGCCGCGTTGACGGCGGAGACGGCCACCTGCGGGTCCGAGGCGTCCACGATCACCTGGATCGCCGCGGCGCGACGGCTCCGAAGCCGCTCGGAGAAATCGGGCGGGATCACGATTCCCACCTTGGCATCGCCTCGGTCGATGAGCCGGGCCACCTCGCCGAGCGACCGCGCCTGGAAGCGGATCGCGAAGTACCGCGTGTTCTGGAACGCCTCGAGCAGCTTCTGCGCCTCGACGTCGCGCGACTCGTCCAGCACGACGGTCGGCAGGTTCCGCACGTCCGTGTTGATGGCGTAGCCGAAGATGAACAGGAGGGCGACCGGGATGAGCAGCGCAAGCGTCAGGGACATGGGATCCCGCCGGAGCTGCACCATCTCCTTCCACATCATCCCGAGGAGGCGCATGCGCGATCAGAAGGCGCCGAGCTGCCGCCGCAGCCGCACCTTGCGCTCCTTGTCCACGAAGGAGATGAACACGTCCTCGATCGTCGGGGCAACCGCGCGCACGGACGCCTCGATCCCGGCCGCCCGCAAGCGCTCGACGACTGCGGTCTCGGTGAGCCCGCGCTCGGCCGACACGACGCGCACCAGCGCTCCGTAGCGGACGGCTTCCTCGACGGCGGACCAGTCGCCGAGGACGTCGATCGCCCGCGGGGGCTCCGGCGCCTCCACCTGGAACACGGGCCGGCCGAACGCCTCGGCCTTGATCGTGGCGGGCGATCCCTGGGCGATCAGCCGCCCCTGGTAGATGAACCCGAGCCGGTCGCAGTGCTCGGCCTCGTCCATGTAGTGGGTCGTGACCACCACCGTGACGCCGCTGTCCGCGAGCCGTCGGATCAGCTCCCAGAACGTGCGGCGGGAAACCGGGTCGACGCCGGCCGTCGGCTCGTCGAGGAACATGAGCCGGGGCGCGTGCACGAGGGCGCAGGCGAGCGCCAGCCGCTGACGGTAGCCGCCCGACAGCTGGCCCGCCAGCGTGTCCTCACGGCCGACCAGGTCGGCGAGCTGAATCATCCGGTCGATGCGCTCGCGTCGGAGCCGGCCCGGCACACCGTAGACCATCGCGTAGAAGACGAGGTTCTCGGCGGCCGACAGGTCGTCGTAGAGCGAGAAGCGCTGCGACATGTAACCGATGGCGGCTTTGATCCGCTCGGGCTCGCGGCGAAGGTCGATGCCGAGGACGCGCCCGCTCCCGTCGGTGGGCTCGAGGATGCCGCAGAGCATCCGGAGGGTCGTGGACTTCCCCGCGCCGTTCGGACCGAGGAAGCCGTAGAGCTCGCCCGCCTCGACCCGGAGATCCACGTGATCGACCGCCGTGAAGGCGCCGAAGCGCTTGGTGAGTCCCTCGGTCAGGACCGCGGGATCGGCCGACTCCACCATCGAGAGGGCGGCGTCTCCGATGGAGGCCCGCGGCTACCCGCCGGCGACGGTGACCGGAAGGGCGCCGAGGCGGAGCGCCTCGGCCCGGAGGATCTCCCACGCCCGCCGCACGTGGCGCTCCTCCGTCCGGATGTTGCCGATGGCGAGGCGGAGCGCGTAGCGTCCGCCGAGGACCACGTGAGACAGGAACGCCTCGCCCGAGGCGTTCACGCCCTCGAGCAGCCGCTCGTTCAGGGCGTGGAGCCGCCCGTCGTCGGCAGCCCAGCCCCGGGGCCGGAGCCGGAAGACGACCGTGCTGAACGGGACGGGGGCGATGCGCTCCCAGTCCGGATCGCCGTCGACCCACTCGGCGAAGAGCCGGCCGAGCCGCATGTGCTCGGAGAGACGCGCCTCGATGCCGGACCGGCCGAACGCTCGGAGCACCATCCAGAGCTTCAGCGCCCGGAAGCGGCGTCCGAGCTGCGGCCCCCAGTCCATGTAGTTCTCGACCGCGCTCCCTTCCGGCGTCTGGAGGAACGAGGGCACGAGGGTGAAGGCGCGCTTCAGCACGTCGGGACGCCGGCAGAACAGGGCCGAGCAGTCGACCGGCGTGAAGAGCCACTTGTGCGGGTTGACGACGATCGAGTCGGCGCGGTCGCACCCGGCCAGCACCTCTCGCCGCTCGGGCAGGATGGCCGCGACCCCACCGTACGCGGCGTCGACGTGGAGCCAGAGGCCTTCGCGCGCGGCGATGTCGGCAATCGCCGGCACCGGGTCGATGCTCGTCGTCCCCGTGGTCCCGACGGTCGCGCACACGGCAATGGGCCGCCAGCCGGCCGCCCGGTCCTCGCTGATCGCGCGGGCCAGCGCCGCCGGATCCATCCGGAACTCGGCGTCCGTCGGGATCTTCCGCACGCCCTCGCGCCCGAAGCCGAGGACGATCGCGCCCTTCTCCACCGATGAGTGCGCCTGCTCGGACGTGTAGACGCGGAGGCGCGGGATGTCAGGGCGCCCGGCCATCCCCCGCTCCCGGACCTCGAGCCCAGCGGCCTCGCGCGCCGCGGCGAGCGCGCAGAGGGTCGAGATCGACGCGGTGTCGTAGATGACGCCGCGGAAGCCGGCGGGAAGGCCGAGGAGCTTCCGGAGCCAGTCGAGGACAACGTCCTCCAGCTCCGTGGCGGCCGGTGACGTGCGCCAGAGCATGGCGTTGACGTTGAGCGCGGCGCAGAGGAGCTCGCCGAGGATCCCGGGGGCGGAGCCGCTGATCGCGAAGTAGGCGAAGAAGCCCGGATGGTTCCAGTGGGTGATGCCCGGGAGGATCACGCGCTCGAAGTCCGCAAGGACCCGGTCGAGCGGCTCCGGGCCGTCCGGCGCCGACGCGGGCAGGGCGCCCCGAACGTCCCCGGGTTTCACGCGGGCCAGCACCGGGTAGCGCTCCGGTGCCGCAAGGAAGCCCGCGATCCAGTCCACCACCTCGTGGCCGTGCCGCCGGAACTCCTCGGGATCGAGGTCGCCGAGCGGTCCCGCCACCATCCCGTCGCTGGCCATCCGTCCCCCTCCGGTCAGTCCGTGGCGATCACGGCGTCGGCGGGCATGCCCGGCTTGAGCCGCCCGTCCGGGTTGGCGATCGCGATCTTGACCCGGAACACCAGGTTGACCCGCTCTTTCTGCGTCTGCACGTTCCGCGGCGTGAACTCGGCCCCGGAGGCGACCTCGATGAGGCGGCCCTCGAACGGCTGCCCGGGAAAGGCATCCACGGTGACGCGCGCCGACTGGCCGACCCGCACCCGGCCCAGATCGGTCTCCGGAATGTACGCCCGGAGCCAGATGTCCCTGAGATCGACGAGTGTCACGATGGCCGAGCCCGGCACCGCGGTCGCCCCGGGCTCAAGGCTCTTCCGCAGCACCACTCCGTCCATCGGCGCCTCGATCCGGGTGTCCGCGAGACGCGCACGCGCCTGGACCAGGGTGGCCTCGGCTTGGGCGAGCTGCGCCCGGGCCGTGTCCACCTGGCCGGGCCGGGGCCCGGCCTCGACCAGCGCGAGCCGCTCCCGGGCGGCCCGAACCTCGGCACGCGCGGCCTCGACCTGATCCGGTCTCGGCCCCGCCTCGACGAGGCGCAGACGCTCTCGCGCCTGCCGAACCTCCGCGCGCGCCGCCTCCACCTGCTCGCTCCGCGGGCCGGCGAGCACCAGGGCGAGCTGCTCCCGCGCCGTGCGCTCCTGCATCCGCGCGACCTCGAAGACCTGCCAGGCGCGATCCCTGTCGGCCGCCGCCACCAGGTCCCGGTCGTAGAGTGACTTGAGCCGCTCGAACTCCCGCTCCGTCCACACCCGCGTCGCCTCGGCCGAGGCGACGGCGCTTCGCGCCTGCTCGATCTCCTGCGCCCGCGACCCGGCCTCGAGATCGCGCTGCCGCGCCTCGGCCTGGGCCACCACGTGGCGCGCCGCCTGGATCTCCTCCCGCCGTGCGCCGGCGACGAGGTCGGCCAGAGCTGCCTCGGCGCGCCCGACGTGCGCCCGCGCCTCGGCGATCTCTTCCTTCCGAGCCCCGGCCAGGAGGTCGCGCAGCTGCGCCTGCGCCACGCGCACCCCCGCCTCGAGCCGGGCCACGTCCGCGACCAGCTCGGCGTCGTCCAGCTGGATCACGAGCTCGCCCCGGCGAACGCGGCTGCCCTCCTCGACGCGGATCGCGGCAACGCGGGCCGTCGTCTTCGGCGACAGGTCCACGTCGCGCGCCTCGATCGTTCCGGTCACCGTCAACCCGGCGGCGTGCGGCTCGCGCCGCGACAGCGCCCAGAGCCCGACCGCCGCCAGCCCGACGAGGGCCACCACGACCAGGACCACGCCCCTGAGGGCTCGGCCGAATGGGCTCATCGGCGTGGCGCTACTGCCTGGCCGCGGCGGGCGGAACCGGCAGGAGGATCGCGGCCGTGCGGCGCTCGTCGACGAGGTGACGCTCCGCCACCCGCCGCACATCCTCGCGCGTGACCGCGCGGATGCCCGGCAGGTACGTCTCGCGCAGGCGCCAGCCTCCGAGAAGCTCGTGGCGCGCGAGCGTCGCCGACCGGCTGAAGACGGAGTCCTGGCCGAAGAGGAAGGCGGCCTCCAGCTGGTTCTGGGCGCGCCGGAGCTCCTCCTCGGAGATGAGCTCCGTGCGCAGCCGCTCCACCTCGGCGTTCAGCGCCCTCTCGGCCTCTTCCACCGTGCGCCCGGGCAGCACCGTCACGTAGAAGGTGAACGTGTCCGGGTCGAGCGTGAGGCGCGGGTAGTCACCGCCGGCCTCGAAGGCGAGCCGCTCCTCGTACACGAGCCGCCGATAGAGCCGCGACGTCCGCCCGCCCGACAGGACCGTCGACAGGACCTCGAGAGGGTAGGCGTCCTCCGATCGGTGGTTCGGCACCGGATAGCCCAGGAAGACGACCGGGAGCTGCGCCTCTTTCCGCAGCCAGACTCGCCGCTCGCCGCGTTGCTCGGGTTCCACCACGGCGACACGCGGCGGGTCGGGCCCCCGGGGAATGCCGTCGAACCGCATCCGGATCTTCTCGAGGAGCTCGGCCGCCCGGAAGTCCCCGACGACGGCGACGATCGCGTTGTTGGGCCGGTAGTAGGCCTCGTACCAGCTCCGCAGGTCGCTCGCCGTCAGGCGCTCGATGTCCTGGGCGAGCCCGATCGTCGGCAGCCGATAGGGGTGGGCCACGAAGGCGACAGTGTTGAAGAGCTCGGCGAGGGCTCCGACCGGGTCGTCCTCCGTGCGCGTCCGGCGCTCCTCCATGACGACCTTCCGCTCGGCGTCGACCTCTCGGGGGGCGAGGAGAAGGTGCCGCATCCGGTCGGCCTCGAGCTCGAGTACGAGGTCGAGCTGCTCGGCTGCGACGGTCACGTGGTACACGGTGACATCGCGGCTCGTGAAGGCGTTGTCCTGGCCGCCCACCGTCTCGACCAGCTTCGAAAAGACCCCAGGCCCGTACGTCGGCGTCCCCTTGAACATCATGTGCTCGAGATAGTGGGACAGCCCGGTCAACCCCACCCGCTCGTCGCGCGAGCCGACCCGGTACCAGACCTGGAAGCTGGCGACCGCGCTCCGGTGGTCCTCCTGGAGGAGAACGCGCAAGCCGTTGTCGAGGGTCGCCTCGACGACTTCCTCCGCACCCACCCACGGGCACGCGAGACCGACGAGGGAAGCGACCAGAAGACCCGCGAGGCGACCGGGTCGGCTCACGGCGCCAGTATACAGGCGGTCCCGACTTCCCGGAGGGCCCGAGGCCGGCCGGCGACTGCGCCACAAAGTCATTAGAGACACCGGGTTACCGCCGATCTGTCGAGCTGGGGTGAGCCCACGGCGAGCGCGACCGGCACGGCCGCGACCCCCAGCAGCGCGGCCAGGTAGCACCCTCCCGCGAAGGAGCCGGACCAGTCCTTGATCCAGCCCGTGACGAAGGGGGCGACGAGGCTCGCGGTGAACGCGACGCTGTTCAGGACCCCGAAGGCAACGCCCATCGCCCGCCGCGGGGCGAGCTCGGCCGTGAGCGCGTAGGCGGGCGCCCACAATCCCCAGAAGCAGAAGCTGGTGGCGAACATCACGAGGGCGAGAAGCCAGGCGGGACCGCGCGCCTGCACGATCCACCCCATCGAAGCCGTGAGCACGGCCGTGGCCGCGATCCCGCCGGCGATGACGGTGCGGCGCGGCGTGCCGCGGCGCCGCAGCAGACCATCGGACAGCGCGCCCACGGCCAGGAGGCCGGGCGGCGCGGCGATCCCGAGGACGCTCGCATAGAGGGCGGAGCGACCGAGCTCGCGAATGCCGACCTCGGCGAACAGCGCCGGGCCCCAGGTCCCGATGAGCCACTGGGTCCAGATCGGCGAGATGCCGGCGATCCCGAGGAGCCACAGGTCGCGCTGACGGAACACGGCCGCGACCTCCCCGCCGGATACGTCGTCGCGCGGCGCCTCCCCTCCGAGCCGGGTAGCGTCGGGCACGAAGCGACCGATCAGAGTGGCCGAGAGCAGCGGCAAGACCGCCAGGACGAGGAACACGTGCCGCCACGGCATGAGCTCCCCGAGAGCCCCGCCCACCAGAACGCCGAGCGCCGTCCCGACCCCGAGCCCCGAGAACGACGCTCCCTGCCCGAACGCGAGCCGGTCAGCCGGTGTCGCGGCCGCGATGATGGGCCGGTCGTTGGTGAAGTACATTCCCTGGGCGAGGCCGGTCAAGAAACGCGCCAGCGCCAGGACGACCAGCGTGCGGGAGAGCCCCGTGACCACCGCCGCCCCGGCCACCAGCAGGATCCCGAAGACCAGCACGCGCTTCCGCCCGAATCGGTCGCCGAGGAGCCCCGCCGGCACCTGCATGGCCACGTACCCGTAGAAGAAGACCGAGAAGAGAAAGCCGCCCTGGGCGTGGCTCAGGCCGAACTCCGCCATGACGGGCTCGAGCAGCGGCGAGAGGGCCATGCGCACGACGTAGTTGCAGATCCAGCCGAAGACCAGAAGCGCCCACACGGCGTGGTAGGCCTGCCACGGCATGGCGGTGCGTCCGATCAGGCCTGGAACGGTGGGTGGGTGCGCATTGTCGGGGGCGCGTCGCGTGACGCGGCCACCGTAACACGTCCCGGCTCCGCGCGCCTTGACCCCCCCGCGAACCGCGTGCTAGCGTCCTCGCGGCGTTTCGAATCCAACCTGATCGGGCTCGTCGAGCCCGCCCGAGGACCCATGGCATGAAGATCGACGGCTCCACGTTCCTGGTGACCGGTGGCGCGTCCGGGCTCGGGCGCGCCACGGTCGAGCGGCTCCTGACCCACGGCGGACGGGTGGCCATCCTGGATCTCGGGCGATCGGCCGGCGCCCAGGTCGCGGCCGAGCTCGGCCCGCACGCCCTGTTCGTTCCCTGTGACGTCACCAGCGCCGACGACGTGGGGGCGGCGATCGACGCGGCCGGCACGCGATTCGGGCCGGTCCACGGGCTCGTGAACTGCGCGGGCGTCGCGATCGCCGAGAAGACGCACGGCAAGCGCGGCCCGCACGACCTCGGGTCCTTCACCTTCGTCATCCAGGTGAACCTGATCGGGACCTTCAACTGCATCCGGCTCACCGCGGCGCGGATGGCGCAGAACGCGCCGGGCGACGACGGCGAGCGTGGCGTGATCGTCAACACGGCGTCGGTCGCCGCCTTCGACGGCCAGGTCGGCCAGGCGGCCTACTCGGCCTCCAAGGGGGGCATCGTCGGCATGACACTCCCGATCGCGCGGGATCTGGCCGAGGTGGGCATCCGCGTCTGCACGATCGCGCCCGGGCTCTTCGACACGCCGCTCATGGGGATGCTGCCCGAGCCGGCCCGGCAGTCCCTCGCCCGGCAGGTCCCCTTCCCGAGCCGGCTCGGCCGCCCGGGCGAGTACGCCGCGCTCGCGTGCCACATCATCGAGAACGCCATGCTGAACGGCGAGACCATCCGGCTGGATGGCGCCATCCGCATGGCACCGCGGTAGCCAGCGCGTGGCGGACAAGCCCCGCGTGGGTCTCCCGCGCGAGGTTTGGGCGCTCGGCTTCGTCAGCCTCTTCATGGACACGAGCTCCGAACTCGTGCACAGCGTCCTGCCCGTGTTCATGGCGACGACGCTCGGCGCCTCGAAGGCCCTGATCGGCCTCATCGAGGGGGTGGCCGAGGCGATTGCGCAGGTCCTGAAGCTCTTCGCTGGTGTGAGCTCCGACTGGAGCAGACGACGCAAGCCGTTCGTGCTCGCCGGCTACGGTCTCTCGGCGTTGACCAAACCGCTCTTCCCGCTCGCGGACACGATCTGGCTCGTCGCCCTGGCGCGCTTCTCCGACCGTATCGGCAAGGGCATCCGCGGCAGCCCGCGCGACGCGCTCCTCGCCGATGTGACCCCGCCGGAGATGCGGGGTGCCGCCTACGGCTTGCGCCAGTCGCTCGACACCGTGGGCGCGATCCTGGGGCCGCTCGCCGCCGCAGGTCTCTTGATCGTGCTCGCCGGCGACCTACGCACCACCCTGTGGTTCGCGGTCCTTCCCGCGATCCTCTGCGTCCTCACCATCGTGTTCCTCGTGCGCGAGCCCGAGCAGCCGGCGCCATCGGCTGTGGCGGCGCAAGAAGCGCGCCCGAGCCTGGCCGGACTCGGGCGCCTCGGGGCCGGCGCGTGGTTCGCGACGGTGGTCGCCGGGGTTCTGACGCTGGCGCGCTTCTCCGAGGCGTTTCTGCTGCTGCGCGGGGAAACCCTGGGCCTCGGAACGGCCACCATCCCCTTTGTCCTAGTGCTGATGAATGCTGCATACACGCTCTCGTCCTATCCGGCCGGCGTCGTGTCGGACCACGTCGGGCGGCGCGGCATCCTCCTCGCGGGAATCGCCACGCTGGTCCTCGCCGATCTCGCCCTCGCCGCCGGCGGCGAGGGGCTGGTCGTCTTCGGCGCGGGCATTGGCCTCTGGGGCCTGCACATGGGCTTGACCCAGGGGCTCCTGGCCGCGATGGTCGCGGACGCAGCGCCCGCGGAGCTGCGCGGCACGGCCTTCGGCGTCTTCAATCTGGTGAGCGGGATCGCCCTGCTCGTGGCGAGCACCGTCGCCGGCCTGCTCTGGGACGCGATTGGCCCGCAGGCGCCGTTCCTCGGTGGCGCCCTTGTTGCGAGTGCGGGCCTCGGACTCCTAGCGCTCGCGCCCCAGGGACGTCACGGATGATGGCGTTTGGCTACGCTCCGGCCTCGGCGCGCCATGAGCGCGTCTGAGGCCGTTGCAGGCAGGCAGCTCTCGAATCCGGTGAGCCGACCCGACGGCGGCCGGCCGCCGGGGGTTAGATCTCGACTTCCCGGCTTCTGTCCGGAATTCCCGTTCCGCAAGAACGGGCAGTCAAGTCTGACCCCGCTCAGGGGGCGGTGTAGCTGGTCTTGACCGTGGTGTAGAACTCCCGCGCGTAGGTCCCCTGCTCCCGGGGGCCGTAGCTCGATGCCTTCCGCCCGCCGAACGGCACGTGGTAATCGACGCCGGCGGTCGGGAGGTTCACCATGACCATCCCCGCCTGGGAGTTCCGCTTGAAGTGGCTCGCGTGCTTGAGCGAGGTGGTAACGATCCCGGACGAGAGCCCGAACGGCGTGTCGTTAGCCAGGACGAGCGCCTCGTCGTAGGCCCGGGCGCGGATGACGGTCGCGACCGGCCCGAAGATCTCCTCCCGGTTGATCCGCATGGCGTTCGTGGTGTCGGTGAAGAGCGCGGGCGCCAGGTAGTAGCCCTCCCGCTCGCGCCGGAGGCGGTCGCCGCCACAGACGAGCCGCGCGCCCTCCCGGCGGCCCACCTCGAGGTAGGAGAGGTCCTGGTCGAGCTGGCCCTGGTCCACCACGGGACCGATGTCCGTCCCCTTGCGGAGCGCGTCGTCGACGACCAGCTTTCCCAGCCGCGCGACCATCGCCTGGACGAAGCGGTCGTGGATGCCCTCCGTGACGATGAGGCGGCTCGACGCCGTGCAGCGCTGGCCGGTCGAGTAGTAGGCGCCCTGGACCGCGCAATTCACCGCGACGCCCAGATCCGCGTCGTCCAGGACGACGAGCGGGTTTTTCCCCCCCATCTCGAGCTGGAGCTTGCCCATGCGGGTGACGACCTTCTTCGCGATGGCCCGGCCCGTCTCCATGGAGCCCGTGAAGCTGATCCCGTCGACGTCGGTGGAGCCGATCAGCGCCTCGCCGACGGCGGACCCGCGTCCCATCACGAGATTGAACACCCCGGGCGGCACGCCGGCCCGCCCGAGGATGTCCGCCAGGGCCCACGCACAGCCCGGCACCAGGTCCGCCGGCTTGAAGACGACGCAGTTGGCGTACGCGAGGGCGGGGGCGATCTTCCAGGCGGGGATCGCGAGCGGGAAGTTCCAGGGCGTGATGATGCCGACGACGCCGATCGGCTCGCGCGTGATCTCCACCGACACGCCCGGGCGGACGGAGTCGATGAGCTCCCCGCCCTGCCGCACGGCCTCGCCGCCGAAGAACTTGAAGATGTAGCCCGCGCGCTTGGCCTCACCGATTCCCTCAGGGAGCGTCTTCCCCTCCTCCCGCGAGAGCAGCGTGCCTAGCTCCTCGGCGCGGCGGAGGATCTCGTCCCCCGTGCGGTCGAGGAGATCGGCGCGCTCCTGCCGGTTCCCGCGCGACCAGCCCGGGAACGCCGCCCGCGCGGCGGCGATGGCCCCCTGCGCCTGCGCCGCATCCGCGCGCGCGTACTCGCCGACCACTTCCTGCAGGTTGGACGGGTTGACGTCGCGGTTGACGTCAGCGCCCGTCACCCACTCGCCGTTGATCAGGTTCCCATGGAGCGCCACGGCCCTTCTCCTTCTCGTGAGACCGCTCGCGTCAGCCGCCGGATTCCTGCTGCCGTCAGGGAGCGACTCCGACAGGGATGCCCAGAAGCTTCCCCAGGACAAAGAGCACCGCGAAGTTGAGAGCGAACCCGATGACACAGACAGCGACCGCACGGCCTGTCGACTCGTAGTCCAGAGCCTGACGGACCGCCACGACCATGGCTACGAGCATCCACAGGGAGGCGACGAAAGCGACCAACGTGCCGAGACCCGGGACGATTCCGAGGACGCGGATCAGTCCGGGGGTGGCCGAGAAGCCGATGGTGCGCAGAAGCTGCCCGACGTCCGCCTGCGTCTTCG
>JBGQGN010000059.1:0-11876 GCA_041497395.1 Methylomirabilia bacterium | reverse complement strand
TCCGCGCCACCGAGAAGTGCTCCCAGTCGATCCGCGCCTCGACGACCCGGTCCACCGTCTCCAGGAAATTGTTGCAATGGAACTGCGTGTGGAAGCCCACGAGATCGGCGCTGAGCATCCCGTCGAGGATCTCGGTCTGCCAGGGGCAGATGCCGAACGCCTCGGCGTTCGGCCACGGGATGTGCCAGAAGAGCGCAACGTGCGCGTCGGGGCGCTTCTCCTTGATGAGGCGGGGCAGCAGGGCGAAGTGGTAGTCCTGGATCAGGACCGCCGGGTCGTCCGTCTCGGCGATCACCTCGAGGACTGCGTCCGCGAACTTCGCGTTGACCACCGCGTACTGGCGCCAATCCTCGGGCCGGAAGGTGGGCCGGGCGTGGACGATGTGGCAGAGCGGCCACAGGCCCTCGTTGGCGAACCCGTAGTAGTAGCCGGTCTCCTCCTCCTCGGAGAGCCAGAGTCGCTTGAGGGCGTACCGGGGCGCGTCCGGCGGGAGGCGAACCATCCCGCGCTCGTCGACGACCTCGCGATCGGCGTCACCGCTGCCGTGGGCGACCCAGACGCCGCCGCACGCCCGCATGATGGGCTCCATCGCCGTGACGACGCCGCTCGCCGGCGTCAGCGCGACGATCCCGCGCCCCCGCCTCACGTGGCTCACCGGCTCTCGATTCGAGACCACGACCAGGGGCCGGTCGCCGAGCCTGGCCCGAGCGAACTGTGTGAGCCGCTCCTCGGTCCACACCGCCTCGCCCCGGAGGCGCAGACGGGCCTCCTCCGCGATGGCCACCCGCGCCTTGGCCAGACTCCGGGCGAGATCGCTCACCTCGGAGGCCAGCGGCCCGAAGAGAGCCGGATCCGACATGGGCGGCGGCGGCCCGGGCTGTCCGGCCCGAAGCTGGCGGGCCCAGTCCGCCAGCCGGTTCAACGGGTGAGTCACGCTGCGGCGCACGACGAACAGCGTGACCAGGCTGAGCACCACCACGAGCACCGCGAAGCGGATGAGGTGCTGCTGCGCCAGCTCCCACCGTGCGCGGTCGATGTGCGTGGCGTCCGCCAGGATGACGAGCACGCCGCGCGCCCGCTGGTCGGTGACGAGGGGGACGGCGTAGTAGTAGGTCTCGCGCTCGCCGAGGGACTGGAATCCCTGCTTGGGCGCGACGTCGGCCAGGGCCAGGGGCACGGCCGGCAGGGGCGCCTGGAGCTGGCGTGCCCACTGGGGCGTCGCGGCGATGAGGGTCCCGGAGCGATCGTAGACGGCAACGCCGCGTGCGGATGTCCCGAAGCGCTGGACGATGCGCTCGATCTGCGCGCGAGGGCCACGGTCGATGAGGGGCTCCACGGCCTCCTTGAGTCCCTCGCCGAGGAGCCACGCGCGCCGCTCGAGCTCGGTGGACAGACGGGTGCGCTCCCGCTCCACCGAGACGTACGCGAACGCCCCGAGAACGACCACGATCGGCAGCCAAATAGCCGCCAGCAGGCGCAGATTGAAGCGCATGCGCAGCCAGTATACCCAAGACCGCGCCGGCACGTGCGGCGGGCGCCGCCGAGCGGCGGCACCTCATCCCGCGATGCGGCAGCAGGTTGGCGCGCGGCCCGGGCAGGCCGGCGACGGGTCCCGGCCGCGTCTGGTCACGCGCCGGGTGCCAGCCTATAATCCCCCCACCTTGCGGCGCCGGCGGGCCTCGGGGACCACTCAATGAAGAGCAAGGACCTGCTCGTCGCCCTCTTCGCGCTCGGCCTCGTCCTCCTGTCCTGGCCTTTCCTGATCGTGGTCAACCGGCCTGTGGCGGTCCTCGGCATCCCTTCCCTGGTGCTGTACCTGTTCCTGGTGTGGGCTGGAATCATCGCCGTCCTCTTCTGGCTCACCGGTGGGCGGGATTCGGGCTGGTGAGGGAACGGCCCCGATGAGCTGGCTCGACTACGGCCCGCTCCTCTCGATCGTCGTCGGATACCTCCTGTTCCTGTTCGGGGTCGCCTACTGGGCGGAGCGCACACGCCGGCTGGAGCGACCGCGGCTCCAGATGCTCACCTACGTTCTGACGGCGTCGGTCTACTGCACGGCGTGGACGTTCTACGGCAGCGTGGGGCTGGCGGCGAATCGGGGGCTGGAATTCCTGACGATCTATCTCGGCCCGGCCCTCATCGCGCTCCTCTGGCCGGTGCTCCTGCGCCGACTCGTGCGAGTCGCCAAGGAGCAGCGGATCACGTCCATCTCGGACTTCATCTCGAGCCGGTACGGCAAGTCGGCGCCGCTCGGCGCGCTGGTGGCCGGCCTCGTTGTCGTTGGTCTGATCCCGTACATCGCGCTTCAGCTCCAGGCGGTGTCCCAGTCCTTCAAGGTGATCCTCCGGCAGGAAGCGATCCTCGACCGCTTCGATCCCACCCTCCTGGTAGCGGTCGTGCTCGGGCTCTTCGGGATCCTCTTCGGCGCACGAAACCCTGACTTCACGCAGGCGCAGCGGGGCCTGTTGACCGCGGTCGCGGTCGAATCGGTGGTCAAGCTGCTGGCGTTCCTCACCGCCGGTGTCTACGTGACATGGATCCTCTTCGGCGGGTTCGGCGATCTGTTCGGGCGGTTGCTCGCGGATCCCGAGCTGAGCCGGCTGGTCACTCTCGGCGAGTCACCGGCCGCGTCCTTCTCGCGCTGGGGAGCGATGCTGGTCGTCTCGATGATGGCCGTCATGTTCCTCCCCCGGCAGTTCCACGTCCTCGTGGTCCAGAACCAGGACGAGCGGCACGTGGCGGCTGCGTCGTGGATGTTCCCGCTCTACCTCTTCCTCATCAACCTGTTCGTTCTCCCGATCGCCATTGCCGGGCTCCTGATGCTGCCGCGCACGCAGGCGGACCAGTTCGTGCTGCTTCTGCCCCTGTCGGCCGGGAACCAGGCGCTGTCGATTCTCGTGTTCCTCGGCGGCTTCTCGGCGGCGACCGCCATGATCGTCGTCGACTCGCTTGCGCTGTCGAAGATGCTGACGAACGACATCGTCGTGCCGATCATGCTCCGCAACCGGAGCCGGGACATCTATCGCGCCAGCCTCCGTTCGATGCGGCTGTGCATCCTCCTGGTGGTGTTCCTCGGATACGGCTGGGCGTCGCTGGCGGCCGGGCGCTTCCTGCTGGTGGAGATGGGCCTCCTGTCTTTCGCCGCGGTGACGCAGTGCGCCCCCGCGATCCTGCTCGGACTCGCGTGGCCGCGCGGGAACCGGCGCGGGGCGTTTACCGGCATCTCGGCCGGTTTCGGGCTGTGGTTCTACACGCTGATCGTGCCGGTGCTGGTGAAGGAAGGGGTGATGGGCCCGTCGATCCTGGAGACGGGCCCGTTCGGGCAGGCCTGGCTCCGTCCGACGGAGCTCTTCGGCCTGACGGGGCTCGACTCCCTGAGCCACGGTCTCTTCTGGTCCCTCCTCGCGAACCTGGCGGGCTACGTCCTGGTGTCGCTGGCCACCCGCCAGGACGCGGAGGAGCGGCTCCAGGCGGCGGCGTTCACCGGGCGCTTCCCGGGCGCCCCGACCATGCCCGCGGGCGCGATCCTCACGCCCCGCGAGATCGAGCGCATCGTCCACCACTACGTCGGCGGCCCGGAGGCGGCCGTCATCACCGCGGAAGTACTGGGCACCAGAGCGCCGCACTTGCTCACGCCCCCCGAGCTCCTCGAGATCCGGATCCGGCTGGAGAAGCGGCTGGCCGCCTCACTCGGGGCCGCCGCGGCGCGCTTCATCGTGGAGGACCGCTTCACGCTCTCGAAGGGCGAGGCGGAACGGCTCGTCGAGTCGTTCCAGGAGCTCCGGCACTCCCTCCGGACGACGGAGGAGGAGGCGCGGCACCACGAGCGCTTGCTGGCGAGCGTGGTGCGGAGCGTCGACGATTGCATCGTCACGACGGATATCCGCGGGCGCCTGGTGACGGTGAACCCGGCCGGGGAGCGCCTCTTCGGGGCGTCCCAGGCCGAGCTGGCGGGGGCGCCCTGGTGGGAGCTACTCGGGGCGGGAGCGTCCGGGGGCCGCGCGGGTGGAGCGTTCAACGGCGCCTACGCGTGGAAGGGGGAGGTCCGGGCGCGGACGCGGGCCGGGCGGGATCTGCCGGCGCATCTTGCCGTCACCCCCATCGTCGACCCTGGGGGGCAGGTCCTGGGAACGGTCGGTGTGCTACGAGACCTCACCGAACAGTACGAGCTTCAGCGGCGGCTGATCCAGCAGGAGACGCTGGCCTCGCTCGGCCAGATGGCGGCGGGCGTGGCGCACGAGATCCGCAACCCGCTGGGCGGGATCAAGATGGCGATGGCGGTCCTCTCGAAGCACAGCGGCGACACGCTGTCGCGGGAGATGACCGACAGCATGCGGTCCGGAGTGGTGGAGATCGAGTCGATCGTGAGCCACCTGCTGGATTACACGCGGGAGACGCGCCTCGACCGCCAGGCGTTCGACGTCGAGCGGATCACGCGCGAGGTGGTCCAGCAGCTGGGATCCGACGCGCGGACCCGAGGCGTCGCGCTCTCGTGTCAGGCCTTCTCGAGTGTCGTCGTCGCGCTGGTCGACGGCCACAGACTCCGACAGGTGCTGATGAACGTCGTGCGTAACGCGGTCGAGGCCGTCGAGCGGCGCGACGGCGGCCACGTGGAGGTCACGTGCCGCGGTCGTGACGGCAGGGTCGCGTTCGAGGTCACCGACAACGGGGTGGGAATGACGCCCGAGGACCGAGGCCGCATGTTCCTTCCGTTCTTCACGACGAAGCCGACCGGCACCGGTCTCGGCCTCGCCATCGTCAAGAAGATCGTGGACCTGCACGGGGGTGAGATCCGCGTGGCCTCGGCCCCGGGGCGGGGGACGCGGGTCGAGATCGTGCTGCCCGCGGGGGTGGTGGATGAAGCGGCGAGTGCTGATCGTCGAGGATGACGAGGTCTTCCTGCGCCCGCTGCGGCGCGCCCTCGAGCTCGAGGGCTTCGACGTGCTCACCGCGGGAAGCGGGGAGGAGGCCCTGGACCGGCTGAAGCGGGAAGACGTCGACCTCGCCTTGACCGACCAGCGGCTGCCGGGCATGGACGGAGTCCAGGTCGTCCGCCGGTTGAAGACCGAGCATCCGGAGATCGGCGTGGTGGTCATGACCGCGTACGGCACCATCGGCGCCGCCGTCGAGGCCACCCGGCTCGGAGCGGAGGACTATCTGGTCAAGCCGTTCGAGCCGGACGAGATCCTGCTGGTCCTGCGGCGGGCACTCGAGTTTCGCGATCTGCGTGACCAGCGTCGCCAGTCGTTCCGTCGCAACCAGGAGCGGTTCACACTGACGAATCTGGTTGCGAAGAGCCCGAAGATGCTGGAAATCCTCGCGCTCCTGCACGAGGTCGCCCAGATCGACACGACCGTGCTGATCCACGGGGAGACGGGGGTCGGCAAGGAGCTCCTCGCCCGGACGCTCCACTTCTCCGGCCCGCGGCGGGAGAAGCCGTTCGTCGCCGTCAACTGCGCCGCGATCCCCGAGGAGCTGTTCGAGTCCGAGCTCTTCGGCTACCGCCGGGGCGCGTTCACCGGTGCGACCGAGCCGCGCCGGGGTCACTTCCAGCTGGCGAGCGGCGGTACCCTCCTCCTCGACGAGATCGGCGAGATGCCGCTCGGGCTTCAGTCGAAGCTCCTGCGCGCGATCGAAGAGAAGAAGATCACCCCGATCGGCGCCGAGCGCCCGGTCGACATCGACGTCCGGTTCATCGCCACCACCAACCAGGATCTCCGGGAGGCGGTGGAGCGTGGCGCGTTCCGCCCGGACCTGTTCTATCGACTCGCGGTGTTCCCGTTGCGGGTGCCGCCTCTCCGCGAGCGAGCCGAGGACATCCCGGCCCTCGCGGCACACTTTCTGGGCGAGAGCGCCCGGCGCTGCAAGAAGACGATGCGAGGATTCGCATCAGCCGCCCTCGACGCCCTGGTTCGCTATCCGTGGCCGGGCAACGTGCGGGAGCTCGAGAACGTCGTGGAGCGCGCGGTCATCGTCGCACGCGAGGACGTGATCGCCGACGTCGCTCCGTTCCTGGCGCCGAGCGGCGCCGATCGCGCGGTCGTCGATCTGACCCTGCCGTTCCGGGAGGCGAAAGCGCGGGTCGTCGAGGAGTTCGAGCGGGCCTACGTGGCCGGGGTCCTCGGGCTCCACGGCGGCAAGCTCTCGGCGGCGGCCCGTCACGCCGACATGGACAACAAGAACCTCTGGGAGAAGATGGTGCGCTACGGCCTTCGCTCGCGAGCCGTCGCGGGCGAGCCGCCTCCAGAGTTGACTGCCTGATCCCGACGTTTGCGCATGGTATCGATACCATGGCTCACGGACCATCGATTCGCGCACCTTCTCGGGATCATGTGATTGGAAGCAAGCTACTGTCAATGAAGTGCAGAGAGGGGGCCTGGACCGGCTAGCACGCTCCCTGCTTCTGCCATACCTCCCGATGAGGAGCCGGCTCCCAATTGGATCCTCCTCCTGTACATGGCGATCGACTTCGCCAATCCCTTCGTTCCCGGTGCGTTCTGCTTCACGCCGGAAGGGGGGCTTGTCTGGGTCGAACGCGTGCCGCAGGCACGGGAGATCCGATCCCATGACGGTCAAGGGGCGGTGATGGCAGCATTCGCCCGGAGAGACGCGGCAGGAGGGGAAGGCCCTGTCGTCACGCCTCCGCCAGCCGTCCAGTGGCGTGACATGACCTAGCTAGCCCGTGTTCGGACAGGAGACCCGCCTGCTCGCGAGGCTCCCCCTGAGGACGACGACCACTAGGTCGGTTCACACGGTCGTCGAGTCGGGCACGACGAGCGCCATGTCGGGTCCGAGGTGGCCTCGTCCCGTTGACCGTTGACTGGCCCAATGGAGGGCTGCGATGGCCGATCTGACCGAAAGGCAGAAGCAGGAGTACTGGCGGTACAACATCACGCTGACCACGATCCTGCTGGTGATCTGGTTCGTGGTCACCTATCTGATCTCGGGCCTGTGGGCAGGCTGGCTCAACCAGTACACGATCATCGGGTTTCCGCTCGGATACTACATGGCGGCCCAAGGCTCTCTCGCGATCTTCGTGGTCGAGATCGCGGTCTATGCCCACCTGATGAACAAGAAGGATGTCGAGTACGGCATCCGCGAGGAGGGCTAGACCGCGATGCTGAGCCTGCAGAAGATCTTCGGCTACTACACGGTGGGGTTCCTCGGTATCACGGTCCTCATCGGGATCGGTGAGGCGATCGGGCTGTTCAGCAACCAGATGATCGGCTGGATCTTCATGGCGCTGTCGCTCGCGATCTACGTGGTGATCGGCATCCTCACGCGGACCTCGAACCCCGATCAGTACTACGTGGCGGGCCGCGGCGTGCCCGCGCTCTTCAACGGCATGGCGACCGGGTCCGACTGGATGTCGGCGGCGTCGTTCATCTCGATGGGCGGTGCCCTGTCCGCTCAGGGGTTCGCCGGCCTGGCCTACGTCATGGGGTGGACAGGAGGGTATCTCCTGCTCGCCGTCTTCCTCGGCCCGTACCTCCGCCAGTTCGGGGCCTACACCATCCCCGACTTCCTGGGAGCCCGATTCGGCGGCAACATCCCGCGGCTCATCGGTGTAATCGGAGCCGTCGCGTGCTCGTTCACGTACCTCATCGCGCAGGTGACCGGGGTCGGGCTCATCGTCTCCCGGTTCATCGGTCTCGATTTCAACGTCGGGGTGTTCGTCGGGCTCCTGGGTGTCCTGTTCTGCTCGGTGCTCGGCGGAATGAAGTCGGTGACGTGGACCCAGGTGGCCCAGTACATCATCCTGATCGTGTCGTACCTGGTCCCGGTCGTGTATCTCTCCTGGGTGGTCTTCTCGATCCCGATCCCCGAGCTCACGTACGGGCAGCTCCTCCAGCAGAACAACGCCCGGGCGATCGAGATCACCAAGGACGCCAAGGAGAAGGAGACGCGCGCGCTCTGGCTAAAGGAGGCCGACGAGGCCAACGCCAAGATCAAGGCCGGTGGCCTGCCGGAGGCCGAGGTCGACAAGCTGAAGGCCCAGGCCGCTCTCGCCGCGCGCCAGGCGATCGCGCCCGCGGCCAGCGAGACCGCGAAGTTCAGCCGCTACCTCACGGTGCCGGGCGGCGTCGGCATGTGGAACTTCCTCGCGCTGACCTTCTGCCTCATGGTGGGCACCGCGGGGCTGCCCCACATCCTGACGCGCTACTACACCACGCCATCGGTGCGCCAGGCGCGAACCTCCGTCGCCTGGTCCCTGTTCTTCATCTTCCTGCTCTACTTCACGGCGCCGGCCTACGCCGCGTTCGCCCGGTTCACCATCTACGCGAAGCTCGTGGGGACCCAGATCGCGCAGTTGCCTAGGTGGGTGACCCTCTGGCAACCCGCCGGCCTGTTCAGCGTCGTCGACAAGAACGGCGACGGCATCGTGCAGTGGGCGGACTTCGTGATCCGGTCCACGGACTTCGTCGTGCTCTCCATGCCGGAGATCGCCGGCTTGCCGTTCGTCATCACCGGCCTCGTGATGGCCGGAGGGCTGGCGGCGGCGCTGTCGACCGCCGACGGGCTCCTGCTCACGATCGCCAACGCGATCTCCCATGACCTCTACTACAACATCATCAACCCGCGGACCTCGCTGGCCGTGCGGCTGACGATCACCAAGATCCTGCTCGTTGTCACGGCCCTCATCGCGGCCTACGTCGCGACGTATCGCCTGGCGATCATCGTGGAGCTGGTGGCCTGGGCATTCAGCCTGGCGGGGGCGTCCTTCTTCCCGGCCCTGGTGATGGGGATCTGGTGGAAGCGCGCCAACAAGGCCGGGGCGTGCTGGGGCATGGCGATCGGTCTCGCGATCACCGCTTACTACATGATCGGCAGCCGGTTCTACGGCGTGTCTTGGTTTGGCACTCAGACGATCGCATCGGCGATCTTCGGGCTGCCCGCCGGCTTCCTCACCATCTGGATCGTGTCACTCCTGACGGCGCCGCCGCCCAAGGAGGTCCAGGACCTCGTCGTCAGCGTCCGTTACCCGAAGAGCGGCCAGGCCTACCGGGGCGACCCCCTCGGGCGGGATATCGCCCGCACCGCGTAGTAGCCGTCGCTCGCGTGTCGGCCAACGGGCGGGGATGCAGCGCGCGTCCCCGCCCGTTGGTATCATGCGCCCGTGGCCGAGCCTGACCTGTCCGTCCGGATCCTTCACACGATCAACGTGGTCATCCCACTCGTGTTCTTCATGGCGTTCGTCTATCTCCTGCTGCACGTCCTCTTCGCCCGTCTCATCACCCGGCCGGACAGCCCGGTCCTCTGGTTCTTCACCGTGGTCACCGGGCCGCTGACGCGTCCGGTGCGGGGCTTGCTGGCCGCCGGCACTTCCGAGCGTCGGGTCCGTCTGGTCGCGCTGGGACTTTACCTTGCGCTCTGGCTGGGCTCCCGGATTCTCCTCGCCCAGTGGGTGGGGTCGCCGGTCCGGTAGGCTCGAGAACGTGCTGGCCCTCGCCGCCGTCAACCTGCTGGGGACCGTCGTCTTCGCCGGGCTGTACGCCGCCAGCGCCGCGGCGGAGGTCTCGTCGGCCGCGTTCCTGGGAGGGCTGCTGCTGGCCTTCGCGGGCGTGACGGCGATCTGGGTCCGGGTGGAGCATCGATCCGGCGGGCTCGATCCCTTTCGCCGGGTCGGCCGGGGAACAATCGGTCTCCTGATGGTCCTGATCGGGCTGCCGGCCCTGGTGCTGACGCCGCTGTTCTGGCTCGAGAGCCAGCTCCCCCTCGAGGCCGTGCCGGCCCTCCATCTGGGCTCGGTAATGGCGCTCCTGCTCGTCGCCCTGGCCGTGACTGTGGCCGTGAACGCGATCGGCGCCGTCGTCTCCGTCGCGCTCGGGGTCGGGCGGCGCTGGCGCGCGAGCCGCGTGCCGTGAGGATGGGCGCCGCATCGTGAAGCCCGACGACCTCTCCCTCTTTCTGCACGCGGTGCGCGAGTTCATCGCGCGGCCGCCGGTGACCGCGGGCCCCGGGACCCCGGTGCGGGACCTTGCCCGGCAGATGGCGGCGGCCGGTGTCGGGTCGACGGTGATCGTGGGGGACGACGGAGCCCCGGTGGGGATCGTGACGGACCGCGACCTCCGGGGCAAGGTCGTCGCGGAAGGCCGGGACCCGGCGGGAACGCGGTCGGCGGACGTGATGTCGACGCCGCTGGTCACGGTGGGGCCCGGCGCCTACGGCTTCGAAGCGCTCCTGGAGATGACCCGCCGCGGCATCCATCACCTGGCGGTCGTGGACGCCGGGCGCCTCGTCGGCGTCGTGTCGAGCAATGACTTCCTGCGGCTTCAGGCCGCGCACCCCGTGGCGGTGGCCCGCGAGATCGGGCTGGCGCCGTCGGTCGACGACCTCGCGCGGCTCGGCGTGCGGATCACGGCGCTGGTGCGCCGGCTGGTGGACGAGGGCGGGACGCCGTACGACGTCGGGAGGATCGTCGCCGAGCTGAACGATCAGATGGTTCAACGAGTCCTCGACCTGGCCACCGCGATGCGGGCGCCGGTCGGTCCGCCGCCGGTGCCGTTCTGCTGGCTCGCCTTCGGCAGCGAGGCCCGCCGGGAGCAGACGCTCCGCACCGATCAGGACAACGGGCTCGTGTACGCGGACCCGCCGCCACCCGCCGCCGCCGCCGTCCGCGCCTACTTCATGCGCCTCGCGGCGGAGGTCAACGGGGCGCTCGTCCGCATCGGCTTTCCGGAGTGCCCCGGGCGGATCATGGCCTCCAACCCCGAGTGGTGCCAGCCGGTCGGGGTCTGGACGCGGCGGTTCCGCGACTGGATGCAGGAGAGCGGCCCGGCGGAGGTGCTCGCGGCCTGCATCTTCTTCGATCTTCGCCCGGTCGGCGGTGCCGCGGAGCTGGCGTCGAGCCTGCGCACGGTGATCCAGACGGATGCGCCGGGCTCCCGTCGCCTTCTCGGCCTCCTGGCGCGCGACGTGGTGGATCGGCCCGTCTCCCTCACCGTCTTCGGGAATCTCCGGGTGGCACGGAGAGAGCCGCATCGCGGCACCGTCGACCTCAAAGGTGGCGGCGGACTCCAGCTCGTCGGAGCCGCCCGGGTCCACGCGCTCGCGCTCGGCCTCGAGGAGACGAACACGGTCGACCGGTTCCGAGCGGCGGCCACGCGGGAGGCGTACGGCGAGGCCGAGTGCCGCGAGATCACCGACGCCCATCAGTTCCTCCAGCGGCTCCGCCTCGTCCACCAGCTCGACTGCCTGGAACGCGGCGAGCCAGCCGACAACCGGATCAGCCCGGGGCGGCTGTCGCATGCGGAGACGGTGCTCCTGCGCGACGCGCTCCGCACCGTGACCCACGTCCAGGCGGGACTTCGCGAACGGTACGCGACGGACCTGCTCCAGTGAGGGGCCTGGCTCGCTGGCTTCGGTGGCACGAATGGCGAGCGGCGCTACCCCAGGACCGCCGGCCGCTCGCGACGCTGCTCGACGACTTCGTGGCCGTTGACCTGGAGACGACGGGGCTCGACGCAGGCCGGGATGCCGCGGTGGCGGTGGCGGTCGTGCCCTTCCGGGGTGGTGAGCCCATCGGCGGCTACGAGACCCTCGTCAACCCCGGTCGGCCCATCCCGGCCGCCTCCACGCGGATCCACGGGATCACGGACGAGATGGTGATGGCGGCGCCCCGCCTGGGTGAGGTGCTGGACGAGATCGAAGCCCTGGTCGGAGGTCACGCCGTCGTCGGCCACGGTGTGGCCTTCGACCTGGCCATCCTGGAGCGGGCCCGCCGGGTCCATCACCGCCCGCCGCTCCCGAACACCGCCCTCTGCACGATGCGGCTCGCCGCCGCCCTTCACCCCGGCTGGCTGGATGTGACCCTCGAGGCGCTCGCGACACGACTCGGGGTGCCGGTGGTGGGCCGCCACACGGCCCGGGGCGAC
>JBGQGN010000058.1:0-11935 GCA_041497395.1 Methylomirabilia bacterium | reverse complement strand
CTGATCGATCTCCTCCGGGGGGGCGTCCCGGCGCTCGCGGCGCTCGTCGCGGCGATCGTCGTCATCCGGATCGTCTGCCGCCGTTCCACGCTCCGCCGCCTGTCGTTCGCGCTGTCCCTCATCGCCCTGACCGGGAGCGTGGCGCTCTTCCGGGCGCTGGCGCCTGCCGAGGCGCCGTTCCTGGATCCGTACCTTCGCTTTCTCGTGCTGTTCTCGCTCGCCTACGGGGCCTTCAAGGTCGTGGAGGTGCTGGTCGTCGACC
The DNA here is from genome assembly GCA_041497395.1 of Methylomirabilia bacterium. GTDB lineage: Bacteria > Methylomirabilota > Methylomirabilia > Rokubacteriales > DASRDR01 > DASRDR01. Next base: position 11,673 of record JBGQGN010000058.1, on the reverse strand, counting down.
TCCTTCCCGGCCGTCGTGGACCGCGGCAGGCCCCGGCCATTCTTCGCGATGTCATCGCCGCGGTGGTGGGTGGCCTCATCCTCGTGGTGCTTCTCCGGGCGAGCTTCGGCGTCGACGTCGCGGCGCTCGTTGCCACCTCGGCGGCCCTGTCGATCGTCCTCGGTCTCGCGCTGCAGGAGACCCTGGCGAACCTCTTCGCCGGGCTCGCGCTCATGCTCGAGCGTCCGTTCGAGCCGGGCGACTGGATCCAGATGGGCGATCTGATCGGGCAGGTCCAGGAGGTGAGCTGGCGCGCGGTGCGTCTGAAGCTCATCCGCCAGGAAGACTACCTGATCGTGCCGAACAGCGTGGTGGCCAAGTCCGAGATCGTGAACATGAGCCAGCCGCTGCCGATCCACGGTCACGCGATCGAGGTCAGCGCCCCGTACTCCGAGCCGCCCGGCCGCGTCCGCGAGGTGCTGATCGAGGCAGCGCTCGACGTGACCGGGGTTCTCCGCCAGCCGGCACCTCGGGCCCGAGTCGCACGGTTCGAGAGCTCGGCGATCGTCTACCAGGTCGTGTACTACCTGGACGACTATCCGCGGATCCACGATCTGCAGGGCGAGGTGCTCTCTCGCTGCTGGTACGCGTTCCGGCGCCACGGGATCAACATGCCGTTCCCGATCGCCGACGTCTTCTGGCGCGATGCGGTCAAGGTGGCCGGCGAGGCGCGCACGGTCGAGGTGGGCCAGATCGCCGCCTTGCTGGCGGGGGTCGAGTTCCTGGAGGCGCTCACGTCAGACCAGCTGGAGAGGCTGGCGTCGGAATCTCGGAGCGTGCCGTATCCGGTGGGCGGGGCGGTGGTGCTCCAGGGCGACGAGGGGGACAGCCTGTTCCTCGTGGCCACTGGCCGCGTCGAGGTCTCGGTGCGCGCGCCGGGCGGGGGTCCCGAGCGCAACCTCGCCACGCTCGGACCGGGTGACTACTTCGGCGAGATGTCGCTGCTCACGGGGGCACCGCGGTCGGCGACGATCCGCGCCGTGGAGGAGACGAGCCTCGTGATCCTCCGGAAGGAGGCCCTGCGGCCGCTGCTCGTCGCGGACCCGACGGTCCTCGAGCGCCTCTCGAAGACACTCGCGCGCCGGCAGGCCGAGCGGGACGACGCGATCAACCGCGCGGCGGCGCCCGAGGAGGAGGGGCCGGGAGCGGACCGGGCCAGCCAGCTACTCAGCCGGATGCGGCGGTTCTTCGGGCTCATGGGCGGCGAGTTGGGGGCGCGCGGCTGACCGCGCCAGGGGAGAATGGATGACGGCTGAGCAGAAGGTGGTGGTGGACGAGAAGGAGCCGCTGGGCTTGCGGCTGTCGCTGAAGCTCAAACTCACGCTTCTCATCACGACGCTTCTCGTGCTGACGGTGCTGCTCGTGAGCGTCTTCCTGGTGCGGCAGGAGCAGGAGAGCCTCACGAACGAGATGAGCAAGCGCGGCCGCACGATCGCGAGGGACCTCGCGAACGCGTCGAAGAACCCGATCCTCTCGAACGACGATCTGACGCTGTCCCTGCTGGTGCAGGATGCCATGAAGGATCCCGACGTCGTCTACGTGATCTTCGTGGATGCCGACGGCAAGGTGGTGGCGCATCCGGATCTCTCGCAGATCGGCCAGCGGGTTCAGCGGTCGGACGGCCTGCCGATGGCGGTGGGCGAGACGCAGGTCACGCCCTACGTGGATCCGAAGCACGGCAAGGTGATCGACTTCGCGGTGCCGCTGGTCTTCAGCAAGGTGTCGGTCGGCTCCCTGTACCTCGGCTTCAGCCGGAAGCCGATCGACCAGGCGGTCGCCACCGCGCGGAACTCGACGATCGTCATCAGTGCCGCCATGGTCGTCATCGGGATCCTCGGGGCCCTCGGGCTGGCCACCGTGCTCTCGGGGCCCGTGATGCGCCTGGTCGAGGGTACGCGCGCCGTCGCCGCGGGGAACTTCCAGATCCACCTGCCGGTTACCTCTCGGGACGAGATCGGAGCGCTGACCGAGTCGTTCAACCAGATGGCGAAGAGCCTCCGCGAGAAGGAGCTGATCAAGCGGGCGTTCACGCGCTACGTTGCCCGTCAGGTGGTCGACGAGATCCTGAAGGATCCGGAGAAGCTCGCCCTGAAGGAGGAGCGCCGTGACGTCACAGTCCTGTTCTGCGACATGCGGGGATTCACATCCCTGGCCGAGCGCCTGTCGCCCGAGGAGGTCGTCGGCGTGTTGAACGACTTCTACACGCTGATGGTCGACACGACCGCGAAGAACGACGGGATCGTGGACAAGTTTCTCGGCGACGGCGTCATGGCCATCTTCGGCGCCCCCATCGTCCACGAGGATCACCCTGTTCGGGCGGTCAAGACGGCGGTCGCGATGCAGGCCGCGGTGGCGGAGCTCTCGAGGAAGCGGGCCCGGGAGGGCAAGGATCCGATCGCGGTGGGCATCGGCGTGAGCGCCGGCGAGGCCGTCGCCGGGACGGTCGGGACCGAGGATCGGATGGAGTACACCGTGATCGGCGACAGCGTCAACCTAGCGGCGCGGCTCGAGTCCAACGCCAAGCCCGGGCAGATCCTGATCAGCCAGCGCACGTATCAGAGGGTGGACAGCGTGGTCAACGTGCGCACGCTCGGAGTGATCCGGATGAAGGGCAAGGAGGAGCAGGTCGAGGTCTACGAGGTCCTCGGCCTGACGCAGGGAGCATGAGGTCACCAGAAGGGCGCGACGTTTCCCCAGAGGTCGAAGGTCGTCCGATGGGCCGCCGGCCGGGGCGTCGTGCCGGGATCGACGAGATCAAGGAGAGGTCGATGACAGGCGTCGGGTTGAAACGGATGCTCGCACTCGGTGTCGCGGTGGGCGTGCTGAGCGCCTGCGCGGCGGCGCCCCCCGCGTCCACCGGGGTTCCCACTCCGCAGCCTCAGGCCGCGCCTGCGAGTCCGGCCGTCGCGACCCGGCCAGCTCCACCGGTGGCAGCTGCTCGCCCGATGCCGGCCCCCCCCGTCGAGCCTCTCCCCGAGGCCTTCGAGTCCGACGACTTCGTCGTCGTGCTCGCGAAGGCTGACGACACGGCGGAGAGCCTCGCGCGGCGATATCTCGGTGACGCGACGAAGGCGTGGCTGATCGAGGACTACAACGGGACGGCGACCTTCACGCAAGGTCGCGAGGTCGTGATCCCGAAGCGCCCGTGGAACCCCGCGGGTGTGGAGTCGCGCGGGTACCAGCTGGTGCCGATCCTCTGCTATCACAACCTGGGTCCGCAGACGCGTGGTCGGCTCCTCATGTCCGCGAGCGCGTTCGAGGAGCAGATGCGGTACCTCAAGCGCGAGGGCTACCGCGTCATCACCCTCAAGCAGTTCCTCGAGTTCGCGTCGCTCCGGCAGCAGCTGCCACGCAAGACGGTCGTCCTCACGTTCGACGACGGCTGGAAGTCCTTCAAGGAGTACGCATACCCCATTCTCAAGGAGCTCGGGTACCCGGCCACGCTGTTCATCTACACGGATTTCATCGGCGCCCGCATCGCCCTTTCGTGGCCGGAGCTCAAGGAGCTCGCCCAGGAGGGCTTCGACATCCAGGCTCACACGAAGACGCACGACGACATGCGCCGCAAGCCGACGGAGTCCGACGAGGACTACAACCGGCGCATGCAGGTCGAGCTCGTGCAGCCTCTCGCGCTCTTCCAGCAGCGCGTCGGACAGCTGCCGAGGATCCTCGCGTACCCGTACGGCTCCCACGACGAGGACGTCGTCAAGCGCGTCCGCGAGGCCGGGTACGTCGCCGCCCTCGACGTCCGCCGCCAGGGGAACCCCTCGTTCACGCCGACGCTCACGATCCATCGGGCCCAGATCTATTCCGAGATGAGCCTCGATGACTTCGTTCGCAACCTGACCGTGTTCAGCGAGGAGGCGATCCGGTGATCCTCGGTCGTCGCGGCCGATCGTTCCTCGTCGGGACTCTCGCGCTCCTGCTGGGCGCCTGCGCGGCGGCCACGCCTCCGCCGGCCGCGCCGCCCACTGCCGCGCCGCCTCCGGCCGCACCCCCATCGCCCGCGCCCGGAGCCCCGGCCCCGCCGGTGGTCGCACCGGTTCCTGCGCCTCCGTCGCCGCGTCAGCAGCTCGCGGCGGGACACGAGGAGCGGGCGCGCCGGCTGGAGCGCAGCGGGGACCTCCGGCAGGCCCTGGACGAGTGGAAGATCGCGCTGACGATCGATCCCGGCGACCAGGCCGCCCAGGAGGGGCGACGGCAGCTCGAGGCGCGCATGGAGCGGTCGGTCGCCGAGCGGCTCGGCCAGGGGCGCGAGGCGCTGGGGAAGGGCGACCATCTGGAAGCGAGACGGCACTTCCTGGCCGTGCTCGCGATGGATCCTACCAACCAGGCTGCGTTCTCGGCGCTCCAGAACGACGTCAAGGAGATTCGCTTCGTGCCGCACACGGTCAAGGCCGGGGAGACGCTGGCGACGATCGCCGAGCGTTACTACGGCGACCGTGCCCGGTCGGAGGTGATCTGGGAGACGAACCAGCTGCCGCCCAATCCCAGGCTCAGCGCGGGCATGGTCCTCAAGATTCCGGAGATCCCTGGTGTTCCCTTCGTCCTGCCGGAGCTTCGCCCGAAGCCGCCGGACCCGGTGGCCCGGCCCGACACCCCCACGCCCGATGCGGGCCGGTCGGCCGAGGTGGTCGAGGTCAACCCGCTCCTCGTGGGGGCTCGGGAGTCGCTCGAGAAGGGGGAGTACCAGGTGGCGCTGGCCGACGTGGACCGTGTCCTCGCCGGCAACGCCCAGAACCCCGACGCCAGCGAGCTGAAGAAGGCCGTCCTGTACGGGCTCGGGAAGAGCCAGCTCGGCCAGCGGAAGTACGAGGAGTCCGTCCGGACGCTGGTCCAGCTGGCGCGGCTCGCCCCCACCTACCAGGATTCTCCGGCGCTGCTGAAGCAGGCGCGGGGGAGCGCGGCCCAGCAGCACTATGCGCAGGGGCTCCAGCTCTACCGCGAGGAGAAGCTGGAGGACGCCATCACGCAGTGGAAGGCAGTGCTCGAGTACGAGCCCGATCACGCCAATGCGAAGAAGAACATCGAGCAGGCCGAGCGCCTGCTGAAGAGCCTACAGCAGCGACAGCAGCCGAAGAAGCAGTAGCCTAGGCGCTTGGCTCGGCTCCGAGAATCGCCAGGAAGTGCTTGACGATCTCGGGGTCGAGCTGGGAGCCCGCGCTCTCCTGGAGGCGCCGCGTGGCGTCCTCGGCGGAGAGGGCCCTCCGGTACGGGCGATGGTGCGTCATCGCCTCGTAGGTCTCCGCGACCAGGATGATCCGCGAGAACAGCGGGATCTCGTCGCCCCGGAGACCCTCGGGATAGCCGCTCCCGTCGAACCGCTCGTGGTGGTGGCGGACGGCCCGGGCGATCTCGGTCAGCGCCGGCTGGGCCCCGAAGACCTCGGCCCCGCGCACGGGGTGAACCCGCACCTCCTCCATCTCGTCCTCGGCGAGCACCGAGGGCTTGCGGAGGATGTACTCGGGGGTCGAGAGGTACCCGACGTCGTGGAAGGCCGCCGCGATGAAGAGCATGAGGCGCTCGCGGGGAGGGAGCCCCAGGGAATCGGCGATCTTCTCGCAGTACGCCGCCACCCGGGACGAGTGGCCCGTCATGTAAGGGTCGCCAGCATGGGTCGCGTCGGCCACGGCGCGCACGACGTGGAACAGGAGCTGCTCGCTCTCGCGATCGAGATCTCCGAGCTGCGCCACTTCCCCCCCTTCCCCTCTCGGCGCTACGCGCCCGACCGGTGGCCAGGCCTGGGCGACACTCTAGCCCCCTCACGCGACCGGACGCAAGGGAATCGGAGGCTCCGGATCCGGCGCTCGGATCCACGGCTGGCGCGGGGGCCGCGCGGCCCTATAATACCGGCCTGTGAGCGATCTGTTTCCGGCCTGGGCGTGGGTCTTGATCGAGGACTACGTCGACCGGTCCCTCGAGGGCCGCGGCGCGACGAACCCGACCCCACGGGAGACGCTGGCCGAGGTGGCGCGCCTCTGGCCCGATCTCTCGTGCACGATCCTCGTCCAGGAGCCGTGGCAGGGAACGGTCCGCTTCAAGAGACTCCTCCGTCTCCGCGGGGACGAGATGCGGCCGTTCCTGGAGGCGCCGGAGGCATTCATCCGGGAGCGGTTTGGCGGCGGGAAGTTCAAGCTGAACATCCACCACGGCATGCATTTCGTGAACACGAAGAACTTCAAGCCCGAGGGCCCGGCGCACTGGCAGGCGGTCCCCGAGCTGGTGGAGGACTGACATGGCCGAGGACTCGACACGTCGGCTCTTGAGGGTCCTCGGCATGGCGGTGACGGACTGCGAGGACGCGCTCAGCGGGCTCGAGGCCGCCCTTCGCGGATCGGGTCCAGGCGCCGTGCCCGGGCACCCGCTCGAGGCCTACGACCGGGCTGCCCGCGAGGTCGAGGCCCGCTGGGCCGAGCTCGGACACCTGATCCAGGGCTACCAGGCCCGAGCTCGGGAGGCGCTCGTCACCGCCCTCCGGGCGCGCGGCGTCGCCTGAGCCGGGGCATCCATGGCCCACGACCGGATACTCCGCCCGCGCTGGCTGGTCTGGCTGGCCCTCGCCTGGAGCATCGCGATGGCCTCGGCCCCGCGTCTCGGTGACGCCGCGCCGCTCCCGCCCGAGCGCGCCGCCGCCGCCGGCGGCGACCTCGGGATGGCCCGGACGTTCCTCGAACGCCGCCTCGTCCAGGCACAGCTCGCGGCGCTGGGCGTGTCTGAGGCGGAGGCCACGGAGCTCTGGGAGCGCCTCGCCCCGGCCGAGCGGGCGGAGCTGGCCGAGCGGGCAGACGAGCTCCGCGCCGGCGGTGACCCCGTTGCCGCGGGAGTCGCGATTGCCATCATCGTGGCGATGTTCGTGATCCTGGTCCTCGAGCTCATCGGTCGCCGCGTCATCTCCCGGCCCGCCACGAGCGTCGAGCCTTGACCGGGGTCAGGGCTTGACGCTCCTGTGCGTCCTGCGGCGGCGTTTTCCGAGACGTAGGGACGTCCGGGCCTGACCCCGCGCGACGCGACGCCGAGGCAGGATGCGAGCGGGACGCTCGTCGCCGTGCCGGCCCGCCCCTCGCGCATCGTGTCGCTCATCCCGAGCGTCACGGAGCTCCTCTTCGCCCTCGGGCTCGACGACCGGATCGTCGGCGTCACGGTCTTCTGTAGCGAGCCCCGCGACCGGGTGGCCCGGACGCCGAAGGTCGGCCGCGAGAAGGATCCCGACCTCGCCCGCATCCGCGCCCTGGCCCCGGACCTGGTCGTCGCCAACATGGAGGAGAACCGGCGCGACGTGGTCGAGGCGCTCCGGGCGGAGGGCGTGCCGGTGTGGGTCACGTTTCCACGGACCGTCGCGGCGGGAATCGAGCTCGTCCGGGAGCTCGGGGCGCTGACCGACTCGGAGGCTGCCGCGGCGTCGCTCGTGGGTCCCATCGAAGCCGCCCACGCGAGGATCCGCGCCCGTGTCGAGGCACGGCCGCGCGTCCGGGTCTTCTGCCCGATCTGGCGGGGGCCGTACATGACGATCAACAGGGACACCTACGTCCACGACATGCTCTGGACCTGCGGGGGCGACAACGTCTTCGCCGCCAGCCCGACTCGCTACCCGACGGTCACTCTCGAGGACGTGCGAGCCGCGGCGCCCGACGTCATCCTGCTGCCGGACGAGCCGTACCGGTTCCGGGCAGCGCACCGGGCGGATTTCGCGCCGCTCGCAGACGTGCCAGCCGTCCGGACGGGCCGGGTCCACCTCGTGGACGGCAAGCTCCTCAGCTGGTACGGCCCCAGGATCGCCGAGGCGCTCGAGCGCCTCCCGGCCCTCCTTTCCTCGGACGCCGAGGCCGGCGGCTGAGGGCACGGGGCTCGCGCGCCCCCCGTCGGCGCGCTTCGAGGACGAGCTCGACCTCCACGGGCATGCCTCCCGCCAGACCTTGGGCGGGCCGGAGCCACACGGCTGGTGGGCCTCCCGGGGCCAGCGTGGCTGCCAGCAGCGCGAGGGTGTCCTCCAGGTGCTCCGGGGCGAGACCCTCGGGCGTTGGAGTCGAGACGAAGGCTGTCAGGACGACGCAGCGCAGGCGATTCAGCGAGCCGACGGCGGCGCGCGCCGAGGCCAAGGCATTCGCGGTGGCGAGGCGCAGGGCCGCCCCGGTGTGCCCGACCGGCACCGCCTGGCCTACGCGACCCTGGTAGACGAGCCGGCCGTTCCGCTCGGGATCGTGTCCGGCCACGAAGAGCCGAGCCCCTGAGCTCACGACGGGCACGTACTGGTCCGTCGGAGGGGTTGGCGCGATCCCTGCCAGGGGATCGGGCCGCGCGCGCCCGCGTCGAGAACGGACGGCGGGCGTGGGTCTCGCCTAGCCGCGTCGCCGCGATGGATGGCGCCGCGGGCTCCGGGCCCTGACGGTCGAGGCTCGGCTGCGGGCAGTCCGTGTGCGCCCTACCGGGCCCGAGACCTCGAGGACCATCTCGACCTCCACGGCGATCCCGAAGGGGAGGGAGCCCATGCCGACGGCGGAGCGCGCGTGTCGGCCCGCGTCGCCGAAGACCTCGACCATGAGGTCGGAGAAGCCGTTGATGACCCTCGGGTGCTCGGTGAAGTCGTCGGCGCACTGCACCATGCCGAGCACCTTGACGACCCGCCGCACGCGGTCGAGGGTGCCGAGGGCGTCCCGCGCGGTGGCGAGGAGGTTCAGACCCGTCAGGCGCGCCGCCTCCTGGCCCTGCTCGATCGTGAGGTCGCGGCCGACCTTGCCCTGGTGAACGACGCGACCGTCCTTCACCGGCCCGTGGCCGGAGAGGAAGAGGAGGTTGCCCGACTGCGCGGCCGTCGCGTAAGTTCCCATCGACCGCGGCGGGGTGGGGAGCTCGATACCCAAGGCCTTGAGACGCGCTTCCGCTCCCATCGGGGCTCCTCGCTGGCTGGCAGGGTTCGTGAGTCCGGGGCCTGCTGGCGCGGCTATCCTAGGAAGGGCCATCCGTGGGTGTCAAGTGGCCGCGGGCCTGCGGGTCACGAGGGACGCGTGGCGTGGGCGAGGCGGGGACTCCGGAGCGCTGCCAGCACTCCGAGACACATTGCCGTGAAGGCCAGATAGGTGACGGTGTCGCCGGCGCGGTCGGCCAGCCACCCGCAGAGGGGCGCGCCGATGGCGTGACCGAGCGCCCACGCGAGGTTGGCGAGCGCGATCGCCAGGACGCCGTCGAGGCCCGCCGCGTCGGCGGCCCGCGTGAGGAGGGCCATCCCGGGGACGAGCGTGGCGCCGAACGTGATCGCTGCCGCCACGACGAGGCCCGCCACCAACCAGGGAGGTCCCATCCCGGCCAGCGCTGCGAGCACAGCCGTCGACCCGATCAGCCCGGCGGAGATCGGTGCGAGCGCGCCCTGACGGTCAGCCCAGCGCCCGAGCAGCGGGTGCACGATGGCCTCCAGCGCGGCTGCTCCCGCGTAGAGCGCGCCTAGCCGTGCTGCGTCCCAACCGCGCGTCCCCAGTGACAGCGGCACCAACACCCCGAGGACGGCGAAGAGGAGCGGCGCCAGCAGGATCAGGCCGAGCGGCACCCAGAGCGACCGGAATCCGAGGGCCGCGACCATCGTGACGTTCCGGGACTCCTTCTCCGGCTCCGCCAACGCCGCCACCCGGGCTCCCAGCACGACACAGGCGGCGGCGATGGTCGCGAAGGCCGGACCGGTCCCGAGCCACGCCGCGGCGGCGCCCAGCGCGGGACCCAGGAACGAGCCCGCCACGGCCGCGGAGATCGCGAAGCCGATCAGCTCGCCGCGCCGCGCGGGCGGCGCCTCGCGCGCGAGCCAGCCGACGGCCGCCGTCCACGAGCACGCGCTGCCAAGACCGGCCCCGAACCGCGTGAGGACGAGTACGCTGAACTCGTCCGCGAGGCCGAAGAGAACGCTCGTGACCGCCGTCAGACCGAGGCCGAGGAGCAGGGTCGGGCGGAGGCCCAGCCGGGAAGCCAGCAACCCGCTCGGGAGGGCCGCCACCAGGACGCCAGCCGCGAACGCACCCGCGAGGAGGCCGACGGCGCTCTTCGACAGGCCGAGCGCCGTCGCGTAGGCGGGCAGGAGCGGTGAGAGGACGGCGAAGAACACCGTGTCGACGAGAACCACCGCGGCGACGAGGACCATGAGCTTGCGCACTTGGGCATTCTACCCGCCGCCCATCGCGCGGGCCTCGGGCAGGTCAGGCCCACGCCGTTGACGGCACCGCACCGGCGTGATACGACCGGCGCCGTGCATGAGGCTTCCGCTTCTCCGCCGGCGGCTCGCGAGGCGGCCTCGGTGATCCTCGCGCGCGACGTTCCCGGCGGCCTCGAGGTGCTGCTCCTCCAGCGGCATCCCAACAGCCGGTTCGCGCCCGGCGCCTTCGCGTTTCCCGGCGGGCGGGTCGAGCTACCCGACGCGGGGCCCGACATCGAGGCGCGGTGCCGGGCCCTCGGACGGGTCGAGGCCGCGCGGCAGCTCCCGGACGTCGTGCCCGCGGAGCGGGCCATCGGCTTCTGGGTGGCCGCGTTGCGCGAAGCGTTCGAGGAGGCGGGGATCCTCCTCGCCTGCGGCCCGGACGCGCGCCCGGTGAACGCGGCGTCGCTCGGCGGCGAAGTCCGCGCTCGCTGTCGCGAGGACAGCGCCGTCTTCGGGCGGCTCCTGACCGAGCTGGACATGGTCCTCGCGACCGACCGGGTGGCCTACTGGGCACACTGGATCACGCCGGAGGAGCGGCCCATCCGCTACGACACTCGCTTCTTCGTCGCGGCAACCTGGCCGGAGCAGGTTGCGGAGCCGGACGGCCTCGAGATGGTGGCCGCGCGCTGGATCCGCCCGGAGGACGCGCTGGCGAGGCACCGGGCGCGCGAGCTGGTGCTGCCGCTCCCGACACAGGGGATCCTCGCGTCCCTCTCCGCTCATCGTGACGTCGACGCCCTCCTGGCGGCGGCCCACGGACGGGAGGTCCGGCCCGTCCGCCCGCGCATCATCCGGGACGGGAGTGGCGGCGAGCGCATCCTGCTCCCGCAGGATCCTGGCTGGTTCTGAGACCGGGCCCGCGGCACCGCATTGGGTAGAATCGCTCGCATGGCGATCGCGCGACGGCTGACGCTCAGGCTCGCGCTCGGCGCCGTCATCCTGGGCCCGGCGGGCGGGGACTTCGTCGGCCGGGCCGCCGGTCAGACGACGGCCCCGGCGCCCGGACGCCCGGCGGCGCCCGCGGCACCCACGCCGCCTCACGTCCACGGGACGCCGAAGGGCTGGCGCTTCACCCTGCCGACGGGCGACCCGGCGAAGGGCCGCGAGGTCTTCCAGAAGCTCGAGTGCTACAGCTGCCACGAGGTGCAGGGCGAGCGGTTCCCATCGCCGAGCGATCCCGGGCGGGCGGGCCCCGAGCTCTCGAGGATGGGACCTCTCCACCCGCCGGAGTTCCTCGCCGAGTCGATCATCAACCCCAGCGCGGTCGTCGAGCGGAACCGTGGCTACGCCGCGGCCGACGGATCCTCGAAGATGCCGTCGTACGGCAGCCTGCTGACGGTCCAGGAGACGATCGACCTCGTCGCCTACCTGAGAGGCAGCTCCGGCCTCCGGCGGCCTCGGCTCCGGACCACGGCGGCCACAGCGGGCAGACGACCCCCTGAGCCGGCAGCTCCCGGGGG
>JBGQGN010000057.1:0-12008 GCA_041497395.1 Methylomirabilia bacterium | reverse complement strand
GTCCGGGCCACCTTCTTTCTGATCGGCGAGCGCGCCGTGCGGCACCCGGACGTGGTGCGCGCGATCGCTGACGCGGGCCACGAGATCGGCAACCATACCTGGCGGCACCGTAACGCGTGGCTCCTTCCCCCGGCCGCCGCGGCGCGGGAGATCACCGAGGGAGCGCGCATCCTGGGGGACATCCTCGGGCGGCCTCCGCGCCTCTACCGGCCCCCCTGGGGCATCGTCAACGCGGCGGCCTTGGCGACGGCCCGCCGGCTCGGGCTGGTCACGGTCCTCTGGTCCGTCCAGCACGAAGGTCTCCACCCTCGGTCTCCGGCCGCCCAGCTCCGCCACGTGGCGGATCGCCTCCACGACGGCGCGATCGTCGACCTTCATGACGCGCCCGGGCTGCCGGGAGCGCCCGAGCGGCTTCTGGCCATGATACCCGGACTGCTGGATGTCCTGGAAGCGCGCGGGTACGCCGCCGTCCCGGTGGGAGAGCTTCTCGCCGGGCCGCCGTCCGCCGGCTAGGTTCAGCAGCCGGAGCCGCTTCCCGGCGCCCGGGTTTCTTCGTGCCCGGCTATCGCGCTCGTCCGGTCGACCCGTGAAAATTCTTGGGATGCCCACCATCGGCGCCGTAATCTGACCGTGAGTAACTCAACCGATGGAGGCTCAACCGATGGAGGTGTTCTCGATGGGACGTCGGCTCACGGTGGTGGCGGTCACGATCTTCCTCGGGGCGAGCGGAGCGTGGGCTCAGAGCCCGGCTCCGGAGAGCAACAACAACTCGGAGTACACCGACACGGTGTACGCCACCGACCAGCACATGGGGTTCTCGATCCGGACCACGCTCGTCCGGTGGCTCGGCGGCGTCGACGTCGCCCGGGAGAAAGACGCCAAGGCCTCCGCGAAGGAAGGCTGGTGGGGCGAGCCGGTGGCGCAGATCCCTCCGGAGCTGGCGCAGGCGCCGAAGTCCGACCGCTAGCTCCACGTCCCGCCCGCCACCCGCGCGGTCTCGCCCGCTGACGCCGCGCTGTCGGCCACGCACGGCCCGGCCCACTTCCGGGCCTCGGTGTCGTGCGCTAGAATGATGTCCGTTCCGCCACACCCCCATCACGCTCAGGAGGCGCTCCAATGGACCCCCGCCACAAGTCCCGCACGATCCTCGAGGGCCCCGACCGCGCAGCGGCCCGCTCGTACTTCAAGGCCGTCGGCTTCACGGACGAGGACCTCGCGCGCCCGATCGTCGGCGTCGCGCATTGCTGGATCGAGATCACCCCGTGCAACTGGAACCATCAGAAGCTCGCGGAGAAGGTGAAGGAGGGCATCCGCGCGGCCGGCGGGACCCCGATCGAGTACAACACAGTCTCCGTCACCGACGGCATCGCGATGGGTACCGAGGGCATGAAGAGCTCCCTCGTGAGCCGGGAGGTGGTGGCCGACTCCATCGAGCTCGTGGCGCGCGGGCACCTCTTCGACGCGGTGGTGGCCATCTCCGGCTGCGACAAGACCATTCCCGGGACCGTCATGGCGCTGGCCCGCCTGAATCTCCCGGGGGTGATGCTCTACGGCGGCTCGATCATGCCGGGGAGGTACGGGTCCCGGAAGCTCACCGTGCAGGACGTCTTCGAGGCGGTGGGCGCCTTCAACGCCGGCCGGATCTCGGCCCATGAGCTGAACGAGATCGAGAGCCGGGCCTGCCCGGGTGCCGGCGCGTGCGGCGGCCAGTTCACGGCCAACACGATGGCGACGACGTTCGAGCTGATGGGAATCTCGCCCATGGGGTTCAACGACGTGCCGGCGGTCGACCCCCGGAAGGACGAGGTCGCGTTCGAGACCGGGAAACTCGTCATGGAGCTCCTCCGGAAGGGCGTGACCCCGCGCCAGATCTTGACCCGGAAGGCATTCTTGAACGGCATCGCGGGGGCCATGGCGACGGGTGGGTCGACGAACGTCGTGCTCCATCTCCTCGCGGTGGCGCGGGAAGCGGGCGTCAAGCTGTCGATCGACGACTTCGACCGCGTGTCCCGGAAGACACCCGTGCTCGCCGACCTGAAGCCCGCGGGCCGGTTCACGGCCCCGGACATGTACCAGGCGGGTGGAATGGCCCTCGTGGGTCGCCGGCTCCTCGAGGCCGGGCTGCTTCACGCCGCCGAGCCGACGGTGACGGGCCGAACGATCGGCGAGACGGTGCGGGGCGCGCGGGAGACTCCGGGCCAGGAGGTCGTGCGGCCGCTCTCGAACCCGCTCAAGCCCACCGGGGGCATGGTGATCCTCCGCGGGAACCTGGCGCCGGACGGCTGCGTCCTGAAGGTCGTCGGACAGGACCGCATGGCCCATCGCGGGCCCGCGCGGGTGTTTGACCGGGAGGAGGACGCCTTCCTCGCCGTCAAGAAGGGGAAGATCAAGCCGAACGACGTGCTCGTGATCCGCTACGAGGGCCCGAAGGGCGGCCCGGGCATGCGCGAGATGCTGGCCGTGACGGGCGCGCTCCAGGGGGCGGGTCTTGGAGCCTCGGTCGCGCTGCTCACGGACGGTCGCTTCTCGGGCGCCACTTACGGCTTCATGGCGGGGCACGTGGCCCCGGAGGCCGCGGTGGGCGGCCCCATCGCGGCCATCCGGAACGGCGACACGATCGTCTTCGACGTCAAGCGTCGCCGGCTCGACGTGGAGCTGAGCCCTGCGGAGATCCGGAAGCGCCTTCGAGGCGTGAAGGCGCCCAAGCCTCGCTACACGTGGGGGGTGCTGGCGAAGTACGCCCGGCTGGTCGGATCGGCCTCCGAGGGCGCCGTCACCGGCTGACGGGGGATCCCGCCCTCACGCCGCGCTCATGGCGGCGGGCGCGCCCGATGTCGACGCGCCCGCCGCCGTCCCGCTAGTCCTGGCCCTTCAGGAGAAGCTTGACGACCTGAGGCGCCATGTCGCGCGCCCGCTGGTCGAGCTCGGCCTCGGTCAGGTTCGCGATCGGGTGGGGCATGAGGAGGAACCGGTACGCGGGCACGCCCCACTGCTCGGCCATGGCCCGGCCCGTGAGTTCGAACACATCGGTGACGATCGAGGCCGAGGGCACGCCTGCCTTCTCCAGCACGATTCCGTCGAGCACACTGCCCGACGAGCAGGACCCTCAGTCGCCGATCCCGGCGACCATCACGTCGCAGGTCGCCCGGAGCTCCTGGACGATCTCCTCGTGAGCGGGGACGCTCGCGTTGTGCTTTCGCCACATGCGCGCATCGGCCGCCCCGTACTCGGCCACCAGGATGTCGCCGATCTTCTGGAGCAGGCGGTCGGAGTTGAACTTCGTGTTCTCGACCAGGCCGACACGCTTTCCCGCGAGCGAGCCGGGCCGGGCGACGAACTTGAGCGGCTGCGTCGAGACCTCGACGGTCGGATCCAGGACCTCGATCATCGCTTGACCTCCTTGGTCACGGCCTGGGAGGAGCGCTTGGCGCCCCAGCCCGGGATGTAGCAGGAGAAGGCGCCCGCCCGGCCGCCGGCCGCCACGACGAGGATGTCATCGGGAGACTCGACCAGGGGTCGCATGCGCGTCTCGTCGTCCGGCTGGGCGGTTCCGGCCATCTGGTGCGTGCGCCTCAGGTGGGCGTGCGAGTTCTTCGTGTGCGCGAAGAGGAACTCGCGGATCATCGCCTTGGTCCAGCCGTCCCCGGCGATCGTGCGCATGTGCTCGCCGGCGAGCACGACCACGAACTGCGGTTGACCCATCAGGTTCCCGGAGCTTCGCATGTCGTCCGCGAGGGTGGTCAGCACGCCCTCCGCGGTGTTCGAGAGCTGGTTGTAGAACTGCCGTGGCGCCGCCGCGGCCACGACGGTCACGGCGCTCTGGTCGGGACGGAGGCCGCGCTCCACGTGGAGGGGCGGCCAGGGACTCTCGGCCTCGTTCTCGGCGATCACGTAGGAGAGCTTGCCGGGGTGCCCGAGCGTGCCCCGGTCGAGGGTGCCCGGCCGGGATCCGCAGACGTTTCGCATCACGAGACGGACGGCGCGACCGATCGTCAGGTTGGCCCGCCACCCGGGCCCGAAGAGGTTGTCGCCGGCGTTGACGTCCAGCTCGCGCGCTACCGGCCCGTTGACGACGAGGAGGACGGCGGCCCCGGCCGTCGAGGTTCCCGGCCCGTGGTAGCTCCAACGCGGGTCTCCGATGCCCTCGATGGCCGCGACGACGACCGGCATGTACTCGGGCCGGCACCCCGCCATGACGGCGTTGATGGCGACCTTCTCCGCGGTGACGGAGACCGCCCGGTGGGCGACGTAGGTGATCTCGTGGGCGGGATCGAGGTGGGCGGCCCCGAGCATGCGCTCGACTCGCTCCGGGGTGGGGGGGACGACGGGGAGGCCGTCCGTCCATCCCTGCGCAAAGCAGAGCTCGATCGCATCGGCGTCGTCCGCGGCTCTGTGGCGCCTCGAGGTCAGCGTGGCCGCGCCCCTCTCGATGGCGCCGCGGGTCAGCGGGCCTTCTCGGCCGCCTGGAACCCTGCCTTGTTGTGCGTGCCGTCGCAGAACGGCTTGTTGGCCGAGTGCCCGCACCGGCAGAGGGCGATGGTGTCGCTGGTGAGGATGAACTCCTTGCCTTCCGCGTCGATCAGGTGAACCGGACCCTTCACGAGGTACGGGCCGTTCATGCGGGTCGTGATGCTCGGCTTTTCCACGTCACGCCTCCTTGGCAAGGCCCGGATGGAGCCTGGGGTGAGTTTGGATACGAGTCTCATCGCACAGGATGGAGAATTTCCACACCACCTGTCAATTGGATGGTGGGAGCTCGGGTCGAGGTTCCGGGCGACGGCGACGACCGCCGCCGTTCAGCGAAGCAGGGCACCCAGCCCCCCGACGGCCGCGCCCCCGGCCACGAGCCACGCGGAATTGAGCCGCGTCGCCAGCAGGACGACCGCGGCAACGAGGGCGAGCGCGCCCGTGAGCCAGTCCACGACGGCGGCGCGCCCCAGCTCCCAGGTGACCGTTGCCATCAGCGCCACCGAGGCGGCATTCGCACCGTCGAGGAATGCGCCGGCCCAGGGTGATCGCCTGAGCCGCGGGATGAACGGGCTCGAGAGCGCCACGAACACGAAGGAAGGCAGGAAGATTCCCGCGGTTGCCACGATCGCGCCCGGCACCCGGGCGACGAGGTAGCCGATGAAGGTCGCGGTGGTGAGAACGGGCCCGGGTGTGAACTGGCCGACCGCGACGGCGTCGAGCAGCTGCGCGTCGGTGAGCCAGCGGGTCCGCTCGACCAGGTCCGGCCGGAGGAACGCCAGGAGGACGTAGCCGCTCCCGAAGAGGATCGAGCCGACCTTGAGGAAGATGAGCGCGAGCTGCGGGAGGATGGCGCTCGCGCTCGCCGGCGCGACGGCGACCGGCGTGAGCCCGGCCGTGCCCGTGAGAGTGAGGCCGAAGAGCCCTCCTCCCGGGATCAGCGCCCGGGTGCCTCCAGCCCTCACCACGCCGCGGAGCAGGGGCAAGCCGAGCGCCGCCGCGAACAGGAGCACGACCTCGTTGGCGCCTCGAAGGGCGAGCACGAGGATCGCCAGCGCGAGGGCGGCGGCGAGCGGGGTGGCGATGGCCTTCCGGGCGAGGCTCCACACGGCCTGGACCACGACGGCGATGATCACCGGCTTGACGCCGTAGAGGATCCACCCGGCCTCGGGAAGACGTCCGTAGCGGGCGTACGCGATCGCCAGGCCGAGCGTGATCAGCATCGCCGGCAGGATGAAGCACGCACCGCCCGCGACGAGGCCCGGCCAGCCCGCGCGCACGAACCCGACGTGAATCGCCATCTCCGTCGAGTTCGGACCGGGGATGAGATTGGTCGCTCCGAGGAGGTCGAGGAACTGCGCGCGCGTGAGCCACTGCCTCCGCCGGACGACCTCGTCCTCCATCAGCGCGATGTGGGCGGCCGGCCCCCCGAAGCCGATCACGCCGAGCTTGAGGAAGAGGCGCGCCACCTCTCCGGCGCGGCCCCGCGGCGCGGCAGTTCCAGGGAGCGGGTCGGTGGCGTCGTCGCGCATCGGGGGGCTCTCTCGCGCGGAGTATACTCGGACCGGAGGCGCCCGCATGAGAGGGGATGTGAAGCAGGCGCGCGGGCGCGCGCCGGGAGACGGCAGGGGGGACGGCATCCTCTCGCCCACGCTGGTCGCGTGGCTCGCCGAGGAGCCGCTTCACGGTCGCGCCGTGCTCGACGTCGGGACCGGAACCGGCCGCCTCGCCCTTCACCTCGCCGCCCGGGCCCGGCGCGTGCTCGGGATCGACACCGAGGCGGGCGCCCTCGTCGAGGCGCAGCGCCACGCGCGTCTGGCAGGGCTCGGCAACGTCCTCTTCGTGGTGGCGGACGCCGAGCAGGCCGACTACCGGGCGTTCGGCCAGCCCGACCTCGTCGTCGCGCACCTCTGCATGTCCGACGCGATCGTCGCCCGGGCCGGAGCCAGCCTTCCGCCGGGCGGCGTCCTCGCCTTCGCGGCGTTCCACACCGACCAGTGGCGGGAGACGGGCCGCGTGTCACGCTTCGCCTACGGGGCCGACCGGGCGCGGGCTCTGCTGGCCGATGCCGGCCTGCGTGTCGAGCGCCTCGAGGTGGAGGCCGAGATCGCCCGCTTCTCCTCGGAGGCGGAGGCCCTGGCCCGGGTCGCCGGTCTGCGCTCCCGATGGGAGGCTGACGGGCGCTGGGCGGCCTGGGAGCGATTCGTTGCCGAGGGAGGGCGGACACTCACCCAGAGCCGGCTGGTCGTCCTTGCCCGGCGCGATGCGACCTGACCGGGCCATGACACCCACGGCGCTTTCGGCGCGCGTCAAGGAAACCGGGCGCGGGCTCGGTTTCGACCTCGTCGCGGTCGGGCCGGCGGGCCCGCCGGATCACGTGGCGGCCTTCCAGGGCTGGCTCGACGCGGGCCACGCCGGAACCATGGCCTATCTCGAGCGGGGTCGGGACAAGCGGGTCGATCCCAGGCGGGTCCTGGCGGGCGCGCGGTCGGTGGTCGCCTGCGCCCTCGGATACTTTCAGGGACCGGCGGAGGGAGGTCCATCCGGGGTGGCGCGGTACGCCTGGGGCGAGGACTACCACGCCGTCATCGAGCCCCGGCTCCGGACGCTTGCCGACACGCTCGTCGAGCTCGTGCCAGGGACGGTGGCGCGAGCCTACGTGGACACCGGTCCGCTCCTCGAGCGGGATCTCGCCGCCCGGGCCGGCCTGGGCTGGGTCGGGAAGAACACGATGCTGCTCCACCCGGACCTCGGCTCCTTCTTTTTCATCGGCGTGGTGCTGACCACGGCGGAGCTCGAGCCCGATGCACCCTTGCCGGACCGCTGCGGCAGCTGCACGCGCTGTCTGGACGCGTGTCCCACGGGGGCCTTCGTCGATCCCTACGTGCTGGACGCTCGGCGCTGCATCGCGTACCTGACGATCGAGCACCGGGGCCCGATCCCGGCCGACCTCAGGCCCGGCATCGGTAGGTGGACCTTCGGCTGCGACGTGTGCCAGGACGTCTGCCCGTGGAACCGCCGTGCCCCCGTGACCGGTGAGACGGCGTTCGGGCCGCGCCGGCATCCGCCGCTCGCCGAGCTGCTCGCTCTCGGCGAGGCGGCCTACCTCGAGGGTTTTCGTGGGAGCCCGGTCAAGCGGGCGCGGCGAGAGGGGCTTGCCCGCAATGCCGCGATCGCGCTCGGCAACGGAGGGGCGGCTGGCGACGTGCCGGCGCTGCGGGAGGCACTCGGGCACGCCGAGCCAACCGTTCGCGGCCACGCCGCCTGGGCGCTCGGCCGCATCGGCGGTGCGGCGGCGTGCGGGGCGCTTCTCGGCGCTCGGGCGCGGGAGGCCGACCCTGGGGTGCTCGGGGAGATCGAGCGCGCGCTTCGGGAGGTGTCCCCGGCGGGCACCTCGAAGGGGGTGTCCGCATGACGATCGATCCGGCTCGGGACGCGCTGGTCGTGGTGGATCTCCAGAACGACTTCTGCCCGGGCGGGGCGCTCGGCGCCAGGGGCGGGGACGCGATCGTGCCCGTCCTGAACCGGTATCTCGAGCGATTCGGACGGGCCGGCGCGCCGGTGTTCCTGACGCGCGACTGGCACCCGCCCGTGACCCGGCACTTCCGGGCCTACGGGGGAGTCTGGCCGCCCCACTGCGTGCAGGGCACCCGGGGCGCCGAATTCCATCCGGGTCTCACGCCGCCCGCCGGGGCGGTGGTCGTGTCCAAGGGGATGGATCCCGGGCAGGACGCCTACTCCGCCTTCCAGGCGGAGGACCGATCGGGCCGGCCGCTTTCGGCTGTCCTTGCGGAGCGGGGTATCCGCCGGCTCTACGTCGGCGGGCTGGCCACCGACTACTGCGTCCGCGCGAGCGTCCTCGACGCGCTGCGGGAGGGGTTGGAGGTCGTCCTTCTCACGGATGCGATCGACGCGGTCGAGATCGAGCCCGGGGACGGAGCCCGGGCGATCGACGAGATGCGGGGGGCAGGCACGAGATTCGCCACCGTGAATGATCTCGGGATCTGACGTGCGTGCTACCATGAACTCGAGCATGCGGAATCGATTCATTCCTCGTCGATCGGCGTCTCGGGGAAGGTCGGCGTGGCGATCCTGAAGGTGGCCCGGCTGGGCCATCCGGTGCTCCGGCGGGTCGCGGAGCCCGTCCCCCGCGCGGAGATCGGGCGTCCGGAGACGCAGTGTCTCATCGACGACATGATCGAGACGATGCACGAGTACATCGGCGTCGGTCTCGCGGCACCCCAGGTGCACATCTCGCGGCAGATCGCTGTCCTCGAGTGCGACTCGCACCCGCGCCACCCCGACATGGAGCGCATCCCGCTGATGGTGATCGTCAACCCGGTGTTGACGCCGGTCTCCGACGAGACGAACTCCGACTGGGAGGGCTGCCTCTCCATCCCGGATTTCCGCGGGGCCACCCCGCGGCACACGGCGATGCGGCTGGAGGCCTACGGTCGGAATGGCGAGCGCATCGAGCTGGTCGCCAAGGACTTCTTCGCGCGGGTCCTCCAGCACGAGACGGACCACCTGAACGGCAAGGTCTACCTCGACCGGATGGGCGACCTCACGACGCTCTGCCATCTGCAGGAGTGGTCCCGCTACTGGCTCGATCGCGGGGAGCCGGAATGAGCCCGGGCGATCCGGTGCGGACCGTCGTCGCCCACGTCCGTGACCTGCTCTTCTCGAGCCGGATCGCGGAGACCGCGCGCCGTCTCGGATACCCGTTCCGGGCCGCTCGGTCGCTCGACGACCTGCGCGCCGCGCTGGCGGGGCGTCCGAGCCTCGTCATGCTCGACCTCACCGCCTCCGGCCTCGACATGGACGCCGCCCTCCGGGAGATCGAGGCCGCGGGGCGTCCGGCGCCCGTGCTCGGCTGGACGACCCACGCTCTCTGGAAGACGACCAAGCCCTTCCACGAGCGGTGCGACCGCGTGGTGACCCGCGAGACCCTCACCGGCGAGCTGCCGGAGCTGTTGCGGGGGTACGTGGAGGCGGGGGAGCGCATCGGACGCGGGCTCATCGTGACGGGAGGGGCGGGCATGGACGCGGAAGCCTTCGTCCGGGATCTGGATGCGAGCAATCAGGAGCTGCTGCGGCGGCTCGCCCCCGAGTCGACGCTGAAGCCCGAGGTCGAGGGGGACCTCACCGTGGTGAACTTGCTCAAGGTCGCGCTGAAGAACGAGATCGAGGCGACCGAGAGCGCGGCCCGCTGGCTGGCGAGGACGGCCGAGATCGACGTCAAGCTCGCGCTGGCACGCCAGGTCGGAGACGAGGCCAAGCACTACCGGTTGATCGCCGATCGGCTGGAGGAGCTCGGCTTCGATGCCCGGGGGTTCGACCCGCTCGCGAAGGGCTACGGGCCCCTGTTCCAGTATCTCGATGGACTCCGGACCACGGTGGAGCGCGTCGCCGCCGGCCAGTTCACCCGGGAGGCCATCGCGGTCGTGAAGAACCGGCAGTTCATCGAGTTCTGCGAGGTCGCGGGCGACGAGGCCACGGCGCGGCTCTACCGAGACGTCATCGAACCCGACGAGCGTCACCACCACGAGCTTGGCCGGCGCCTCTTGCTGCGTTACGCGACGACGCCGGAGACGCAGGAGGTGGCGCGCCGCGCCGCCACTCGGACGCTCGAGCTGGCCGAGGAGCTGCAGGGCGCGGCACTCCGGACCGGAGGCATCCACCACGCCCCCGGCTGCTGACCGACGCCGAACGAGGCCAACTAGGGAGGTGCGAAGGATGACGCAGAGACGTTCCAAGGGACCCGGGCCGCTAGCTGCCGTGACGCTGGCCATCGCGATGCTCGCGCTGGGGGCATGCGGGAAGAAACCGCTGCCGCCGCTGTCGGCGATCGTCGACGCCCCATACCTCCGACCGGGCTCCTCCTGGACCTACAAGGTCGAGGACTCGGCCTGGAACGCGCCACAGATGATCACGCTCACGTTCATGAAGGACGACGTCTACAAGAACGCCGGTGTTCTGGCCTTCGCCGCCGGGAACGAGACGATCCTGTACGACCGCGACCTGAACTTCGTGGCGGTCGCCTCCGACGGGCGGATCCTGCGCGAGGCCTCGCCGTCGCTCCGGTCGTACGACTTCCCGTTCCACGTGGGCAAGGAGTGGCGATCGGTGTTCACGTTCCAGGACAACCAGAAGGGGTTGTCGTGGACCCCGGTCGAGGTGTTCTGGCGCGTCACGGAGTACGACGAGATCAGCGTGCCGGCTGGAAAGTTCCGCGCCTTCCTCATCGAGAGCGAGCCCAGCACGAACTGGGGAATCCGGAAGGAGCAGGTCTGGTATTCTCCCCAGGCGAAGCAGCTCGTCAAGCGGATCCGGGAGCGGACCTCGGCCCACTACGAGGGGAAGGGCAAGGACACCTGGGAGCTCGTGCAGTACACGCTGAAGTAGGCTCGGAGGGGCGATCATGACGGTGGCGGCGCAGCGACCGACATATGCCGTGGTGCCGGGGTGGGGGAAGCTCCCCGACGGCTGGAGCTTTGTCGAGGCGACGGCCGTCGGCGTCGACTCGAAGGACAACGTCTACGTCTACAATCGCGGGGCCCACCCCGTGATCATCTTCGACCGGCATGGAAAGTTCCTCCGCTCATGGGGCGAGGGGATGACCAGCCGGGCCCACGGCATCACGATCGGTCCGGACGACACCGTCTGGCTGACCGACGACGGCAACCACACGATCCGGCAGTTCACCGCCGACGGGAAGCTCCTCCTGTCGATCGGCGATCCCGACAAGCCGTCGCCAGCCCACGGCGGCAAGCCCTTCAACCGGCCCACGCACGTCGCGCTCTCGCCGCAGACCGGGGACATCTACATCTCGGACGGGTACGGGAACTCCCGCGTCCACAAGTACGACGCGAAGGGCCGACTGCTCTTCTCGTGGGGCGAGCCGGGTACCGATCCGGGGTGCTTCAACATCCCGCACAACATCGCCACGGACTCCGAGGGCCTCGTGTACGTGGCGGACCGGGAGAACCATCGCGTCCAGGTGTTCGACGCGAAGGGTCACTACCAGTACCAGATCAACAACCTCCACCGCGCCTGCGCGCTCTACATCGACCGCGCGAACGGCGGGAGGATCTTCGTCGGCGAGCTACCCTCGCACCTCCCGGTCAACGCGGCGGTGCCGAACATCGGGGCCCGGGTGAGCGTGCTCACCCTCAAGGGCGATCTCCTCGGGCGAGTGGGCGGGAAGTTCTGGGGCGAGGGGCCGGGCGAGTTCATCGCCCCGCACGGCGTGGTCATGGATTCGCACGGGGACTTCTACGTCGCCGAGGTCGCGTTCACGGCCAAGGGCCGCCACGAGACCCCGCCACGGGAGATCCGAAGCCTCCAGAAGTTCGCGCTCGGCCGCGGTTAGGCCGTATCGCACCCTCGTTTCCCGCCGGCCGATCGTTCGGCCGGCGGGAAACCGGGGCTATCGCCCAACTTCCTCGAGGAGCGTGTCCGCCGCCCGGCGGACGTGCGTCGCGAGATCCGGCTCGCTCGCGGCGTCCAGTCGGTCGGCCACGGCCAGGACGTGCTCGAGG
>JBGQGN010000056.1:0-12014 GCA_041497395.1 Methylomirabilia bacterium | reverse complement strand
GCGGGGGTTGAGACGCAGGTAGCGCGCCGCTTCGGCCACGGTGAGGAAGCGGGACTCCATCCGGAGCTATGCTAGCATTTCAATCAAATCAGATCAAATTGGATCATATACGATCAATAATACTACCTAGAACAGTCTCCAAGGAAATCCCTGGATCCACGCCGTTTTCGGGGATGTCCTAGCGGGTCGGTGCGAGGACGCGGCCCGTCGGACGGGGGGAGAAGCGCCCCGCCTCCAGCACCGCGCCGCCGTTGATCCACACCCAGTGGATGCCGGCCGGATAGCGGTGGGGCGCCTGGTAGGTCGCGAGGTCGTCGACCGTCCGGGGGTCGAAGATGACCACGTCAGCCACGGCGCCGGGGCGAAGCACCCCGCGGTCGGCGAGCCCGAGCCGGACGGCCGACTGGCCGGTCATCTTGTGGACGGCGGCCTCCCAGCTGAGCACGCCACGCTCCCGGACGTAGGTGCCCAGGACCTTGGCGAAGCACCCGTGCTGCCGGGGATGGGGCTTCCCGGCGTGCGCCTCCTCGGGTCCCGCGCAGAGCCCGAGGTTGTCGGAGCCAATCGTCACGTGGGGGAACTGGAGCCCCCGGGCAACGTTGGCGTCGAGCATCAGGAAGTGGATCATCGACACCTGCCCTTCGGCCTCGCGGAGGAGGTCGATCAAGGCGTCCTCCGCCGGAACCCGACGGTCAGCCGCGATCTCGGCCATCGTCCGACCCTCGACCCCGGGGACCCGCGGGCACTCCGCGATCATCACGTCCGGCCACGCGATGGCGCCGTTCGGACCGCCCCACCCTCCCTCGCTGGCCCGGCCGGCGTCGAGGATCCGGCGGCGCGCGGAGCCATCCGCCAGCCGGCCCAGGAGCGCGGCCATCCCGCCTTCGTGCACCCACACCGGGAGCAAGCTCGCCAGCGTCGTCGACCCGGCCGTGTACGGGTACATGTCCGCGGTGACATCGACTCCCCGCGCTCGCGCGCGCTCGATCGTCTGGAGGGCCTCGCCCATCTTGGGCCAGTTCGCCTTCAGGCACGCCTTGAGGTGGGAGATCTGCACCGGTACGCCGCCCACGTCACCGATCCGGATCGCCTCGGCGATCGCCGCCTCGAGTGTCGGCCCTTCGCCCCGGATGTGGGACGCGTAGAGACGGCCGGCCCGGCTCCCGGCGATCCGGGCCAGCGCGACCAGCTCGGCCGTGTCCGCGTAGACGCTCGGCGCGTAGATGAGCCCTGTCGACAGCCCGAAGGCCCCCGCGTCGAGCGCCTCGCCGAAGAGGGCGGCCATGCGCCGCGCCTCGTCACCGGTGGGGGCCCGCTGCTCGAATCCCATCGCCGCGATCCGGAGGGTCCCGTGGCCGACGAAGGGCACGACGTTGCCCGTGAGCCCGGCCTGGCGCAGCCGGTCGAGCCAGGAGCCGAAGCTGGTCCACCCCCAGTCGAGCTGGGGAGAGAGGAACGCGGCCCACTCTCGGAGCAGCCCGCCGCCGGGCGGCGCCGGGGCCGGGGAGAACCCGCACATGCCCGTCACCTCGGTGGTGACGCCCTGGCGGACCTTGGCCTCGGCGGATGGACAGGCGAGCAGCGCAAAGTCGGAGTGGGCGTGCATGTCGATGAAGCCGGGCGCGACCATGCACCCCGTGGCATCGACCACCTGACCCGCCTCGCCCGGGAGGTCGGGCGCGACGGCCGTGACGCGGTCCCCGGACAGCGCGACGTCCGCCCGCCGCCCCGGGGCCCCGGTCCCGTCGAGGACCGTCCCCCCGCGGATCAGCCAGTCGAACGCCACGCCTGGGGCTCTCAGGCCCGCCGGGCGCGCTCCGGCGCCGGCAGGCGACCGGGACCGGTCAGGGTTTGGGCTCCTCGATCTTGACGGTCCGCATCTTGTCGCCGGCCTTCAGCCGGTCGACCACATCCATTCCGGACGTCACCTGGCCGAAGACGGTGTAGTTGTTGTCGAGGTGCGTGGCGGGGGCGAAGCAGATGTAGAACTGGCTTCCCGCCGAGTCCGGGTGCTGGGAGCGGGCCATGGCCACGGTGCCGCGCACGTGCTTCCGCTTGTTGAACTCGGCCTTGAGCGTGTACCCCGGACCGCCGGTCCCGTCGCCCTTCGGATCCCCGCCCTGGGCCACGAAGCCCGGCACGATCCGGTGGAACGTCAGCCCGTCGTAGAAGCCCTTCTTCGAGAGCGTGACGAAGCCCTCCACCGTCTTCGGGGCGTCCTCCGAGTAGAGCTCGATCCGGATCTCCCCGCCCGTCTCCATGGTGATCACCGCGGTCGGATGCATCCGCTGTTGCCCCTCCGCGCCGCCCGGAATCGCCGGGAGCGCCGTCACGAGTCCCATCAGGATTGCCCATCGCCACGCCCGCATGCCCTGCTCCTCCTCCACGCTGAAGCGCCGGTCATTCTACCCTAGGGCTCCGCCATGGAACCGTCCTCGAACGCGCGACCTCGCGGCGGCCGCAGACCCCGGCCCGGCCCGAATCGTGGGCCATCACGGCGGGCACTCCCGCGGACCGGCCCGCGTGCGCCCCTGGGGAGGCTGGCGTAGGATGCCCCGGGTGGAATCCCGATGGGAAGGCCCTCCGGCGACCAGACAAAGGGGGGACCCTGTGCGGCCACGCCACCTGATCGGCTGGCTCCTCGCCCTCCTGGTCCTTCCGCTGGCGGCCGAAGCACAGGGGACGGGGACCGTCCATCGGGTCGGGCTTCTTGCCGGCAGCTCGGCCGCCGCAACTGCATTCGTCCGGGCAGCTGTCGTGGCAGGCCTCGATGAGCTCGGGTACCGCGAGGGCCAGAATCTGATCCTGGTCGAGCGGTACGCAGACGGCAAGTTCGAGCGGCTCCCGGAGTTGGCCGCCGAGTTGGTGCGGCTCAAGGTAGACGTCCTCCTCACGTCGACCACGCCAGCAACGCTGGCCGCCAAGCAAGCGACCTCAAGCATCCCGATCGTGGTCGTGACCAGCGGCGACCTCGTCGGCGCCGGGATCGTCACGAGTCTGGCGCGCCCGGGCGGGAACGTCACAGGTCTCTCCTTCCTGGGGACCGAGCTGGCGGTGAAGCAGCTGGACCTTCTCAAACAGGTCGCGCCTGCGATCCGGAGTGTGGCGCTTCTTGCGAACCGATCCGTCCAGCCCGAGCTCCTCTTCTTCAGGGAGATGGAGCGGGCGGCGCCGGGGCTGGGCGTGAGCGTGAAATTCCTCGACGCCAAAGGGGCATCCGACTACGAGGCTGCCTTCGCCACGATGGCGCGCGAGCGCGTGGATGGCCTCGTCGTGGCCCCCAACCTCGCCAACCTCGACAACCGGCGGACGATCGTCGATCGAGCCGCCAAGGCCCGCGTGCCCGCCGTCTATCAGTCCCACGAGTTCGCTCAAGCCGGCGGTCTCATTTCCTACGGGATCAATCGCCCGGAGTTCTTCCGGCGCGCGGCGGGCTTCGTGGACAGGATCCTCAAGGGCGCCAGGCCGGCCGACCTCCCCG
Organism: Methylomirabilia bacterium; assembly: GCA_041497395.1. GTDB lineage: Bacteria > Methylomirabilota > Methylomirabilia > Rokubacteriales > DASRDR01 > DASRDR01. The sequence goes on along the minus strand of JBGQGN010000056.1, from coordinate 8,533 downwards.
TCGAGCAGCCCACGCGGTTCGAACTGGTGGTCAACCTTCTCACGGCGAAGGACCTCGGCTTGACGATTCCGCAATCGGTACTCGCGCGGGCGAACGAGGTGATCCAGTGACGCCCGGGCGCCCATGGCGATTCGATGCGGGCCCCGAGCCTCGACGGGACGTGGGGCGGGACGGCTCCACCAAGGGGTGGCGTTGGGAGGACGACGGATTGCGCCTGGTGATGGCAGGAGGCACCCGGAGCATCTGGGCCTGGCTCGAACCGCAGGCGCCCGAGGAGGTCGTGGCCCTGCAGGCCTGTGCCGCTCAGGGCGACTGGACGAACGGATGGGGTGCGGAGGCGATCGCGCGGCTCCGCGCGCATGCGGAGCGACTGGGCTACCCGGGGGGCCCGAGCCGGCCGGTGAGCCCGGTCCCGCCGGGCTTGGTCGTCGTACGGCGCGGTGAGCGCGACCTCTTCGAGGCTCTGCGGGCCATCGCGCGCACCGATGTCACGGTGGTCTGGGACCGGCGGCAGGGCCAACGCCGGGCGAACCCCCGGTCGGCCGCCGGGGCGCGCCGACGGCAGCCAACACCGGAGACGTGGGGCACGCAGGGTTTCCTCGTGGTGTAACTCGGGCACGCGGCCTTCCCCGGAGGAGTCTCGTAACTCCGCGATCCGATTAGCCGGACGGGCGTTCCGCCCCATCTGCTACACTGGAGCGACATGCAGACCCGGCCGGACATCCGGAACGTCGCCATCATCGCCCACGTCGACCACGGCAAGACCACCCTGGTCGACGCGATGCTCTGGCAGGGCGGCATCTTCCGCGCGAACGAGTTGGTCCCCGAGCGGATCATGGACTCGATCGACCTCGAGCGGGAGAAGGGCATCACGATCATGGCGAAGAACACCGCGATCACCTATCGCGGCGTGAAGATCAACATCGTCGACACGCCCGGCCACGCCGACTTCGGGGGTGAGGTCGAGCGCACGCTGACGCTGGTCGACGGCGTCCTCCTCCTGGTCGACGCCGCCGAGGGCCCACTCCCCCAGACCCGCTTCGTGCTGCGGAAAGCCCTCGAGGCCGGGCTCCCCCCGGTGGTCGTGATCAACAAGATCGACCGGGCGGACGCCCGCCCCGTCCAGGTCCTGGACGAGGTCTACGACCTGTTCATCGACCTCGACGCCGACGAGAGCCAGCTGGACTTCCCGGTCGTCTACACCGATGCGCGCCGCGGCACGGCCACCGCGCGCCTGGACGAGCCCGGACGCACCCTCGAGGCCCTCTTCGAGGCCCTGCTCGCCACGGTGCCCGCGCCCCGCTACGACCCGGCCATGGGACTCCAGCTCCGCGCCGCCAGCCTCGACTGGGACGACTACGTGGGGCGGCTCATCATCGGCCGTGTCACGAACGGGACGATCCGTGCCACCGACCGCGTCGCCGTCGTCCGGCGCTCCGGCGCGGTGGAGCCCGCCAAGGTGACGGTGGTCTACGTGTACGAGGGTCTCCGGCGCATCGAGGTGCCCGAGGCCGGCCCCGGGGAGCTGGTCGCGGTCGCCGGCGTCGAGGCCATGGACATCGGGGAGACGCTGGCCGACCCCGAGCGCCCGGTCGCCCTGCCGCCGATCCACATCGACGAGCCCACGGTCGCCATGCTGTTCTCCTCCAACGTGTCCCCGTTCGCCGGGCGCGAGGGCAAGTACGTCACCTCGCGGCACCTCCGCGACCGCCTCTTCAAGGAGGCGCGCACCAACGTGGCCATGCGGATCGAGGAAACCGAGACGCCGGACACCTTCCGCGTGTCGGGACGGGGCGAGCTCCAGCTCGCCATCCTGATCGAGATGGTCCGCCGCGAGAACTATGAGCTCGAGGTGGGGCAGCCCGAGGTCATCACCCGGACGGAGGACGGTCAGCGGCTCGAGCCCATGGAGCACCTGGTCGTCGACTGCCCCGAGGAGTACATCGGCGTCGTGACCCAGAAGGTCGGGACGCGGCGCGGCCAGATGGTCAAGATGACGAATCACGGGACCGGCCGGGTGCGCCTCGAGTACCGCATCCCGGCGCGGGGACTGATCGGCTATCGCTCGGAGTTCCTCACGGACACGCGCGGCAGCGGGCTCCTGAACCACCTCTTCGACGGGTGGGCGCCCTGGCACGGGGAGATCCCGCGCCGGACCACCGGTGCCCTCGTGGCGGACCGCGAGGGGCGGGCGACCGGCTACGCGATCGACCACCTCCAGCCCCGCGGAACCTTCTTCGTCCGGCCCGGCGATCCCGTCTACGAGGGCCAGGTCGTCGGCGAGCACGTCCGGGAGAACGACCTCGACGTGAACGTGACGAAGGAGAAGAAGCTGACGAACATGCGGGCGTCCACGTCCGACGAGGGCATTCGCCTGTCGCCGCCGCGCCTCATGAGCCTCGAGCAGTGCCTCGAGTGGATCCGCACCGACGAGCTGCTCGAGGTGACGCCGACCTCGCTCCGCCTGCGAAAGAAAGCGTTGGTTGGGCGGCGCCGCTTCTAGGCCCGCGCGACTCCTCGGCCGGTTCGCCGGCCTCGTCCTGCTCCTCGTTCTCGCCGCGGCCCCGGCGCACGCCCAGCGGGACCCCGAGCCCCGCGCGTATCTGGAGGTCGGCACGGAGATCCCGCTGAAGGGCAACGCGCCCCTCAACGGCTACGCCTTCTTCCTCTGGAACCGGCCCAACTACCCCGAGCCGGACCAGTACCTGCGCATGGTCGTCGCGCCGACGTATCTCCTCACGGAGTTCCTGCAGGACCACTGGCCCTACGGGCGCCACGCCGTCGGCGTCGGCCTGAACGGCGGCGGGATCCGCTTCGGCCACGACGAGTACCGCAACGGCAGCTACAAGGAAGAAGAGTCATTCTGGGGCCACGGTGGGGAGCTGCCGCTCTCCTACTACGTGGGCATGAAGCTCTTCGACCTCTTGCCGCTCGAAGGGCAGATTCGCGTCACGCCGGCCTTCGTCGTCTACCAGCGCTCCTTCGACACCGCCGACAGCTTCGCGCTGCCCCCGGACACCGGGCTCGTGACCGGCCGGGTGGGGCTCCGGCTCGGCGGGGTGCCGCCTGAGCTCTTGCCGCAGCTCGCCCTCGAGGCCTCGGCCTGGTACGAGGCGACCTACCGGACGAACACCGGCACGTTCGGCTTCCCCGAGAGCCCGGAACGGCTGGAGTCGCTCAGCCAGCGCGCCTGGGGGCGCCTGGCGGCCGTCTTCGCGCCCGCTGACGGGCACACGATCGACGTCCTGCTCACGGCCGGCTTCTCGCACGACGCCGATCTCCTATCGAGCTTTCGTCTGGGGAGCGCGCTCCCCTTCCGGAGCGAGTTCCCCCTGATCCTGCACGGCTACTTCGTCGAGGAGGTGTTCGCCAAACGGTTCTGGCTGCTGAACGCATCCTACCGGTTCCCCGCCTGGCCGGGCTCGCGCAAGGTCACGCTCCGGATCGGGGGCGACATGGCAGGCGTCGACTACATCGAGGGGCACCACCTCCCGCGGGAGCACCTCCGGGGGGTGGGGGGAGACCTCTCCGTCACGTTCACGCCGCGCGTGACCATGGTCGTCGGCTACGGGTACGGCTTGGACGCCCCCCGGAACGGCGGCTTCGGTGGGCACGAGGCCCACGCGCTGATCGAGCTGAAGTTCTGACTAGGGCGCGGGGGGACCGGAAGGGGCCGCGGGCGCGCCCGGGGTGTTCCCCCGCCGGCCGCCCCGGCGGCGACGGCGCGGGCGACCCGCGGCGGCATCGAGACTCGCACCGGGGGGCGCGGTCCTCTCCACCGGGGGCGGCGGGCTGTCACGCCGGGGCCCGTCCAGGGGGCGGCCCGGCGGGCGGCGGCTGGGGCCGCTCGGGCCGCCCAGGCGCGGCCCGCGGCCTCCGTGCCCGGCCCGACGCGCCTCGCGGGCCTCGGCCGACCGGCGGCGCTCCTCGGCGGTCGGCCTGATCTCGGGCAGGAACAGCGCGTCCTCCGCCCACTCCACGCGGATGCGCTGGCCAATGAAGCGCTCGACCCCCTCGAGCGAGAAGGCGCTCGCCTCGTCGACCAGGCTGATGGCCTTCCCGAACGCGCCGGCCCGCGCCGTCCGGCCGATCCGGTGGACGTAGTCCTCGGGGTCCTGCGGCAGGTCCCAGTTGTAGACGTGGGTGACGTCGGGAATGTGAAGCCCCCGCGATGCCACGTCGGTCGCCACGAGGATCGCCACGCTCCCGTCCTTGAACGCCTCCAGGGTGCGGAGGCGCTTCCGCTGGTCGATGTCACCGCTGAGGGCCCGAGCCGCGTGACCATTCCGCTCGAGGCGCTCCACCAGGCGGTGGACCTCGTCGCGCGTGTTGGTGAAGATGAGGACCCGCCCGCCCTGCTCGGCTGCGAGCAGGCCCAGCAGGAGGCCGAACTTCTCGTGCCGTCCCGCGTGGTAGAGCACCTGCTCGACGCGCTCGACGGTCACCTGCTCCGGCGACACCGTGATCTGCGCGGGGTTGTTCATGAACTCGTAGGTGAGCTCGAGGACGCGGAAGGACAGGGTGGCCGAGAACAGGAAGGACTGCCGCGCCTCGGGCGGAGGCAGCCGGCGAAGGATCCACCGGATGTCGGCGATGAACCCCATGTCGAACATCCGGTCCGCCTCGTCGAGAACGAGCACCTCGACCCGGGCCGGCGACCACGCGTGCTGCTTCAGGTAGTCGATCAGCCGCCCGGGCGTCCCGATCAGGAGGTCGAGCGGTCCCTGCAGCGACTCCCGCTGCTTGAGGTAGTCCACGCCGCCGAAGACGAGCGCCGTGCGGAGACCCGTGAAGCGGCCGAGCTGCCGCGCGTCCGCATCGATCTGGACGGCGAGCTCCCGCGTGGGCGCGATGATCAGGGCGCGCGGCGACGCCTCGCGGGATCCGGCCGGCGGGTGACGGAGGAGCCGGGTGAAGGTCGAGATCAGGAACGCCGCCGTCTTGCCGGTGCCGGTCTGGGCCTGGCCGGCCACGTCCTTGCCGCGGAGGGCGACGGGCAGCGCCGCTTCCTGGATGGGGGTCGCGGTCGTGAACCCGGCGGCCTGGATGCCCTCCTGGACCTCGGGCGGAACGTCGAGCTCGGCGAATCGCATCGGGGTCAGGCCGCCGCGGGCTTCCGGCGGCCGAACAGCCGGGCGGCCACGATGCCGGCCTCGTAGAGGAGGCAAAGAGGCCCGGCCATCAGGAGCTGGTTGAAGGCGTCGGGGGTCGGCGTCAGGATGGCCGCCGCCACGAAGCAGAGCAGGATCGCGTACTTCCGATTCTTCGAGAGGAACTCGGGCGTCACCAGCCCGAGCCGCGTGCCGAGCGTGAGGGCGAGCGGCAGCTCGAAGACGAGGCCGAAGGCGAGCGTGAACTTCAGGACGAAGTCGACGTAGCGGTTCACCGAGAGCGTCGGCACGAGGTTCTGGGTCTTGTAGCTGACGAGAAACTTGACCGCGAAGGGGATGATCACCTTGAGCGCAAAGGTGGCGCCGACGAAGAACATGAGCGTGGAGAGGACGACGAACGGGAGCGCGAACTTCCGCTCGTGGGGCAGGAGCCCGGGCGCGATGAAGGCCCAGACCTGGTAGAGGAGCACCGGCAGGACCAGGAACGCGCCGACGACGAGGGCGACCTTCATGTTGACCCAGAACGGCTCGGTCGGCTCCAGGAACACGAGCTTGACCGGCTCGATCGGCTGGGCCAGCCAGGTGATGATCTGCTCCGAGACGATGAAGGGGGGCACGAACGCTATCCCGACCGCCACTACGCTCACGATGATTCGGTACCGCAGCTCGCCCAGGTGGGCGAGGAACGGCATGCGGCCCTCCTCGACGTCCTGGGCGTCGGCGCCGGGCGGCAAGACCTTCTTGAAGAACATCACTCGGCCAGGGTCGCCGGCGCCGTCTCGCGCGGGTTCACGACGAGGGTGACCTCGCCCCGGACGCCCGCGGCGGCGAGCGCCGTCCGCAGGCTCCCCGCCGTCCCCCGGCGGAACTCCTCGAACCGCTTGGTCACCTCGCGGGCGAGAACCACCTCCGCCTCGCCGAAGACCGCCTCGATCGCCTCGAGCGTCGCCAGGAGACGGTGCGGGCTCTCGTAGAGCACGACCGGGCGCTCGAGCGCCCCGAGCTCCCGCAGCCGGGTGAGCCGGCGGCCGGGCTTCACCGGCAAGAAGCCCTCGAACACGAACCGGTCCGCGGGAATGCCCGCCGCCGACAGCGCGGCGATCAGCGCGGAGGCGCCCGGGATAGGCACCACGGGCACGCCCGCGTCACGGCACAGCCGGACCAGCCGGAAGCCGGGATCCGACACCCCGGGCGTCCCGGCGTCCGTCACCAGCGCGATCCGGGCGCCGCCCTGGAGCCGGCGCAGGAGCTCGGGGCCCCGCCGCGCCTGGTTGTGCTCGAAGTAGGAGATCAACGCCGCCCGGACCCCGTAGGCCTGGAGCAGGCTCCGGGTCCGGCGGGTGTCCTCGGCCGCAACGAGGTCGACCTCGCGCAGGACGCGGAGCGCGCGCAGCGTGATGTCCTCGAGGTTGCCGATCGGGGTCGCGACGACGAAGAGCGTGCCCGCTGGCAGCGCGACCGGCGGCGCCGGCAGGAGGCCCTCGTCGCCCGGCGCCGGCCCCGGGCCAGCCGGGACGGTCAGGGCTCGCTCCGGCCCGCTCAGGCGCTCTCCGCCTTGCGCTCGATGACGAGGATGGGGCGTTCGGTGCCGAGGATCGCGTCGCGGGTGATGACGCATTCGGTCAGCCCCGGGATCGACGGGAGCTCGTACATCACGTCGAGCATGACGTCCTCGAGAATCGCCCGGAGTCCCCGGGCGCCCGTCCCCCGCTTGAGGGCCTCGCGCGCGATCGCCGCCGTCGCGTCGTCCGTGAACTTCAGCTGCACCTTCTCCAGCTCGAAGTACTTCTGGTACTGCTTGATGATCGCGTTCTTGGGCTCGACGAGGATGCGCAGCAGCGCCGCCTCGTCCAGGTCGTGGAGCGTCGCCACCACCGGGAGCCGGCCCACGAACTCCGGGATCAGCCCGAACTTGAGGAGATCCTCGGGCTGGACCTGGGCGAGCACGTCGCCCAGCAGGCGATCCGACTTCGCCCGGATCTCGGCGCCGAATCCCATGCCGGACTTCCCCACGCGCCCCTCGATGATCTTGTCGAGCCCGACGAACGCCCCGCCGCAGATGAACAGGATGTTCGTGGTGTCGACCTGGATGAACTCCTGGTGGGGGTGCTTCCGGCCGCCCTGGGGCGGCACGTTCGCCACCGTGCCCTCGAGGATCTTCAGCAGCGCCTGCTGGACACCCTCGCCCGACACATCGCGCGTGATCGACGGATTCTCGGACTTTCGGGCGATCTTGTCGATCTCGTCGATGTAGACGATGCCCCGCTCCGCGCGCTCCACGTCGTAGTCCGCGGCCTGGAGGAGCCGCAAGATGATGTTCTCGACGTCCTCGCCGACGTAGCCGGCCTCGGTGAGGCTCGTGGCGTCGGCGATCGTGAACGGGACGTGGAGGATCTTGGCGAGCGTCTGGGCGAGCAGCGTCTTGCCGGAGCCGGTGGGGCCGATCAGGAGGATGTTGGACTTCTGGAGCTCCACGTCCCCCGCGCTGGCGCCGACCTCGATCCGCTTGTAGTGATTGTGGACCGCGACCGCCAGCACCTTCTTGGCCCGCTCCTGGTTGACGACGTACTGATCCAGGATCGACTTGATCTCCGACGGCTTGGGCAGGCTGCGGATCTCGCGGCTGCGCTCCTCTTCCCACTCCTCGGCGATGATGTCGTTGCAGAGCTCGACGCACTCGTCGCAGATGTAGACGGTCGGGCCGGCGATGAGCTTCCGCACGTCGTTCTGGCTCTTGCCGCAGAACGAGCACTTCAGGACCCCGCCGTTCGTCTCCCGCGTTCGCGCCATTCGGTCCCCCCGGGGCCTCCGCCTAGCTCCGCCGCCCGTCGCCCGCGGCGGGGGCCGCCCGGAGAACCGGCGCGTGGGACAGGATGACCTGGTCCACGATCCCGTACTCCTTGGCCTGCTCGGCGGTCATGAAGAAGTCCCGGTCCGTGTCCTTCGCGATCCGCTCGATCGGCTGGCCGGTGTGGGTCACCAGGATCTGGTTCAGCTCGTCCCGGATGCGCAGGATCTCCCGCGCCTGGATGTCGATGTCCGTCGCCTGGCCCTGCACGCCCGCCAGCGGCTGGTGGATCATCATCCGCGAGTGGGGCAGGGCGAAGCGCTTGCCCTTGGCCCCCGCGCACAGGAGGAGCGCGCCCATCGACGCGGCCTGGCCCATGCAGATCGTCGAGACGGCCGGCTTCACGTACTGCATGGTGTCGTAGATCGCCATCCCCGCCGTCACCGAGCCCCCCGGGCTGTTCACGTAGAGATAGACGTCCTTCTCCGGATCCTCGGCCTCCAGGAACAGCATCTGGGCGATGACCAAGTTGGCCATGTCGTCCTCGATGTAGCTCGGCAGGAAGATGATGCGCTCCTTCAGGAGCCGCGAAAAGATATCGTACGCGCGCTCTCCGCGCGGGGTCTGCTCCACG